>JBAYBO010000038.1:0-10292 GCA_041669225.1 Bacilli bacterium
ATTGGCGCATTTTACTGCCGCTTCTGGCGTGTCCGACTCGCAGAAGACAATAAACTCCTCACCACCCCAGCGTGCGATGTTGATGCGTTCTCTGCCCTTCATTAAATTGGCAAAAGCCTTTAGCGTTTGGTCTCCAGCGATGTGGCCAAACTCATCATTAACTCTTTTAAAATCATCGAAATCAATGACAAATATTGAGAATCCGCCATCTTTTTTGCCTTTTTCTAAAAGAATGTCGATTTCGTTATCAATCCACTTCCGGTTATATAAGCCGGTTAGTGAATCAGTGATTGCCAATTCTTCAAGAACGCGATTCGCTTGAATTAACTTAGCATGAGCTTCCACAAGTGACGTTTCATAAATGAGAATTAACACCATGGACGAAACTGACCCCAAGATGAAATTTGTTAAGGCGCCCAAATCAAACACTACATGGCCGATAAGTTCGGGCTGAAGTGCTAAATAAATAATTGTGATTATAAAAGCAACCGCAGAAATGATAATGCCCTTGACTCGGCCCGTAAGATAAAAAGCGATGATTACAACGACGGGAAATAAATATAAAACAAAGGCGGCATTAATTGATAGTTCAAGATAGATAAGATACGTAATTAAAACGATAATGGTCAGCGCGAATGAAGCAATATTCGCGTTTTTGTAAATTATATATAACACAAAAAGGATAATTGTTACGAGCAGGGAAAAAGAAAACCATAATGTTCCGCCCAAAGACCACAATACCGTCGAGTTTACGATGATGCCGACTAAGAAACCTATACTTAAAAAAATGAAAGTGACAAAGAGCATACGCTTTTTGTTTATTTCGGCGTATTCGCTAAAGCCAATACTCAGATCAACCTTCTTCTTCCTTTGCAATTCCATTTCCTCGCGTCATAAAAAAATTATTAATTTTTAATATTCTACCACTTTTAACGTCTTTAAAGTGAAAATATAAACAACTCATACCTTGTTTTACAATTATTCAAATAATATTAGATATAAAAAAAGTGCATATTTGCACTTGCTTTTACTTAGTCGATAAGACCGAAATGTTTCATGGCGTTAGACCATCCGTCTTTGTCGATGTCGTCGGTGACATAGTCGGCGACGGCTTTGACTTGGGGGACAGCGTTACCCATTGCGATGGACGTGCCAGTAAATAATAGCATGTCGACGTCATTTGGGTTATCGCCAAGGGATAAAGCATTTTCTGGTTTCCAGCCGTAGCGTTCCAGCACGGCCATAATGCCTTTGGCCTTGTCAGAATCTTTTGGCATGATATCGACGGCGAATTCATCCCATCGCGCACTCTTACAATTTTCAAGATGCGGAAGGAAGAGCGATTCATCAAGTTCATCGCAAAAAGCAATCATCTGATAAACGACACGGTCATAGTGATCTGGAAAAGAACGGGGTTGCGGAAAACGCGTTCCATACTTTTCGTGGGCGCTTATTACCCGGTCATCAATCATATTGATGTGGCCTTCCTTTTCTTCAATCAATGTCAAACCGAATCTTAGTCGTTTGGCGAACTTAATAACCGAATCAACGACGTTTTCGGGAATTGGATACTTATATATGATTTGATCACCAATAATTGCGTTAGCGCCGTTCATGGTAATAAGACCGTCTGGTTCGACGATGTCGAGAATTCCGGTTTTACGAATCAGATAATAGTTACGACCCGAACACAAAAAGACGAGAATGCCTTGGGCTTGAAGCTTCTTAATTGCCTCAATCGCACTTTCCGGCACTTTCTTAGTCCTATGTGAATAAAGAGTCATATCGATATCGGTAAAAACAATTTTTATATCTGGTTTATTCATTACTGCTCCTTTCTAAATATTTCGAGTTAGTTCGTTACTCTTCTGGCGGATTACGCTTCCTAATCATCAGGCGCCGAGAAACCTTCTTAAGAAGCTCCGCATTATTATAAAAGAAACGAGGCTAATAGTCAAAAGCAATCCACGCTTCCAATATCTATGATACTTGTAACTTTATGCGATGCGCTATTTATTTCGTTCCCATCGGTATAATTTTGTATTATTGAGCAATTTCGAGGCGCCGATACAATTTGCAATTGTGACAAAAATGAGGCACAATATACACTAAGGTTGAAACCATGAAACAAGCAGTCATCGTCTATAATCTCGTTCATGAAACAAATCGCGAATGGGCCGAACAAATTGATGCGTTTGTTGTCGCTTTTAAAAAGTGCGGCTTTGAACTTCTACCTGTTTCTAATGTTGATGCTTATGACTATATTAAGCGCTACAAAAGATATATTAATTTTGTTTTGTATTGGGACAAGGATTTATATTTAGCCGAATTGCTTGAAGCGACTGGAGTACCTGTCTTTAATACGAGTTCCGCGATTCGCATTTGTGATGATAAAGCTCTTACTTATATTAAGCTGAAAAATCATCGGATACCGACTCCTAAGACCTTAGTCTTACCATTCACCTATGGTCAAAACGTCTCTAAGTTTTATGATCGCATCAAAACTTTGATTGCCGAGAAGGGTTTTAACTATCCTTTTGTGTTAAAGCAAAGATTTGGATCGTTTGGAGAACAAGTATATTTAATTACTAGTGAAGTCATGTTTAAAAAGATGCTCCAAACAATCGGCGACAAGGAACTCCTGATTCAAGAATTTATTGAAGAGAGTTCAGGCAAAGACTTTCGCGTCAATGTTGTTGGACGCGAAGCGGTATCAATCGTCATGCGCATCAACCAAGGAAACTTCCGTAGTAATGTTCATCAAGGCGGTATCATGTCCTCGGTTCCCCATCCCGACCGTCGTATGCTTAAACTGGCGGTTCAAGCCGCAAGAGCGGTGGGCGCTGATTTCGCTGGAGTTGACATACTCGTTACAGCCGCAGGCGAACCGGTAGTAATTGAAGTTAATTCCAATGCTCGCACAATCGCTGTTGAAGAAGCTAGCAAAGTTTATGTCTCGCTCTTTATCGCTCGTTATATAAAAAAACACTACAAACTACGCAAAATGGATTTATTTTAAATAAATTAAGAAAGGAGGCCAACAATGAATATCACAGTCATCGGCCAAGGATATGTCGGGCTTGTCAACAGCGTAATCCTCGCCTCTTTTTTCCACAATGTTATTGGCTTGGATAGCGACAAAAATAAAGTCGCGGCATTAAAACAGGGATTGGCCACCATCAAGGAACCAAACTTGCAATCACTCATGGACGACGCGAAAGAATGCCTTCGTTTTACAACGAACGCCAAAGATGCGATTCGCCCCAACAAAATTATCTATATCGCCGTTGATACACCGGAAGGCAAAGATGGCAAACCAGACATGACTAACTTCAATGCCTGTTTGGATGATATTGCCAAAAATGCTATTCAAGATACGTATGTGGTCATTCGCTCGACTGTGCCTGTTGGCACAAACACGCTGGCCAAAAAGTATCTTGATGAAAATAGTGATTACAATTTTGAAGTTATTTCCAATCCGGAATTTCTCAGCCAAGGAAGTGCGATTGACGATATGCTTAACCCTTCTCGCGTGGTCATTGGCGTGTCGAGCAAAGCCGGCGAAGATTTAATGTTGCAAATGTATGCAAATTATCAAAAACGTAAAATTCCGGTTTTAGTGACGACTCCGGAAAGCGCCGAACTAATTAAATATGCTTCGAATAACTTCCTGGCAATGAAAATTAGCTATATTAACGAAATTGCTCGCTTATGTGAAATGGTCGATGCTGATATCGAAGAAGTTGCAATTGGTATCGGACTTGATCCACGCATCGGCCGCAACTATTTAAAAGCCGGTATCGGTTATGGCGGCTCTTGCTTTCCTAAAGACACTAAAGCTTTAAGTTGGTTGGCGATGGACCGCGAAGTTCCTCTAGAACTTGTTAGAGCTACCATTAAAGTTAACAATGAACAGCCAGCGATTTTAATCCATAAGATTAATTCGCAATTTAGAAGTCTTTCGAATCTGACAGTTGCTGTCTTGGGCGTGGCTTTTAAAGCCGGGACCGAAGACATTCGTAACTCACCGGCGACTGCGATTGTCAAATATTTGCTCGAGAAAAACGCATACGTCAAAGTATATGATGCCTTGGCGATTGAAAACTTCCAAAAAGAGATGCAAAGGCACTCACGTATTGAATATTCGACTAGCATCCTCGATACCTTAAAAGATGCGGATGTGGTGGTCATCTTGACGGATGCAAAAGAACTCAAGGAACTTGATAAGAGTTGTTTTATCGACAATATGAAAAAGCCAATCATCTTTGATGGGCGTAACTTATATAGGCCTTCAAACATGGTGGGAACTACTTATTATTCCATCGGCCGCAAGACGGTCAAGTAAGCAAATTTAAAAACCGAGGGAAACGTTTCCCTCGGTTTTTCTTATGCTAACTTTTAGAAATTATCTAAGTCTTCGAAATCTTCTTCGTAATCTTCGTCATTACCTTGGTTAGGGCTTCCGTGATTACCGTTTCCGTTACCGTTTCCGGAATGTTCACCGTTATGGTTTCCATTTCCGTCGTGATTGTATTTACCACCTCCGGAGAAGTAGTATTCTAAGATTTCTTGGCCGAAATCATCGACACTGACGTAGACATGAATCATGCCTTTACCTTCAGGAGTATTAAAACGAATCTTGTAATATGTTCCGTCTTCATTTACTTCTTGTTTGAAGGAATATCTTGAACGGACATTATCTTTCGTATCTTCCAGTTTTAAAATCGTTTGATTATCTTCGACTTTGATCATCACTTTTTTACGAGCGATTAAATCGCGGCCGTTTCTTAAGAAATATTGGAACCTCGAAAGATTTTCTTCTGAATGATGGGCAATGCGTAGCACGCGACCATCATCAAGAGTTGCTCTAAAGCCAAAGCGAACATTATCACCATCGACTAAGCGATAGCCTTTAACTTCAAATTCTTCTTCCCCGACAACTGCTAAGCCTACTAGAAGGGTTGATTCATCATCGCTCCGGGAATCTTCGCGGTTGCGATAGTTATAACCATTTTCTTCGCCTTCGGGAACTTCTGCGATAACATCTTCTCCGTTATCATCGATACCTTCAGGGGTTTCTTCTTCGCTTTCAATTACAACTTCGTTGAAATATAAGACAAACGTTGAATGACCTTTATCAATATCGGTTGTCGTAATCGTTAATTGGAAAGCATATTCTTCGCGATCACTAACTTCGGCCATCGTGACATTTAAGACGCCTTCTTCTGTTAATTCCTTATAAAGAGTGAGATAGCTGTTAACAATTGCTAATTCTTCATCAGGATCGACTTCCTCATCAACCATTTGCAAGGCTTGTGGGGCGTTTGTCGTCGCGATTTCTTCAAGCATTCTAACTCCGGTATACGTAGCGAATGCATACTGAGTGTCGGTGCTTCGCAAATCTATGACCGGTTCGTTATTGGGAACATCATTGGGTATAGCAAAACTGCAGGCGGCTAAAACAAAGACACTGGACGCAATAAGTAGGGGTTTAAATAGTTTCATATAATAGTCCTCCTAGTATATAAATAAACAAAACGTCGTTTTTACTTAAAAAAAATAAAAGGGAGAACGAATCTCCCTTGTAGACTGGTTGAATATTGACTAGAAATTCATATCAGAGAATTCATTGTCATAGTCAGAATCATTGCCGTAATCAGGCGCTCCGCCGTTTTGGGAAGAGCTATTACCGTTGCCTTGTTTTTCTCCGGAATGATTTCCAGTTCCGTCGTGATAATACATCTTACCATTTGAGAAGTAGTATTCGAGCACTTCGTTACCTAGATCATCTTCGCTGACGTAGATGTGAATCATGCCTTTTTCTTCCGGGGTGACAAAACGGATTTTGTAATAGATTGAATTATCTAACTCAACGCGTTTGAAAGAATACTTTTCGGTAAAGCCATCTCTTGTGTCGGTTAGTTTAAGAACAGTTTTATTATCCTCAACTTTCAGAATCATCTTTTTGTGCACGAGAAGCGTACGGCCGTTACGAATAAAGTAATTGAAACGTTGGCTGGTAGCGTCACTGACGTGCGAGATGCGAACAACGCGGCCATCATCTAGGAGAGCTCTAAATCCTAAGCGGACCGAGTCTTCTTCGACTAAGCGGTAACCGTTAACTTCGATTTCTTCTTCGCCGATGACGTGAAGTCCGATTAACAGAGTTGAATCTTCGATGTTGCGTTCTTCGTTGCGATTGCGATAAATATAGCCATCTTCAGCAGGAACACTTTCGGTGTCACCAAATTCGGCTACGCCGGTATCGTCGATATCTTCATCAATGTCATTGCCGACATCAATCACTACTTCGTTAAAGTATAAAGTAAATATTGATTCAATCAAATCGATGTCGGTCGTCGTAATTGTAACTTGGAATGCATATTCGCTCCGATCACTTGTCGCTTCGGAGACGACGTTTAAGGCCCCAGAGTCAGTTAGCTGTTTATATAAACTTAAGTAGCGATTAACCGTCGCAAGTTCTTCGTCTGGGTCGACCTCTTCATCAACTACTCGTAGAGCTTGAACATCCGGAACTTCAACCTCTTGAAGAGTGAGGGCTCCGGTATACGCAGCAAAGGCGTATTGATTATCGATGTCAGCAAGATCAAGAGCGGCTGGGTCGATGTTGGAATTATTATCGCTTGGATTACAAGCGGCGAGTGCAAAAGTGCATGATGCTAAAAGAATTAATTTGGCGAGTTTCATATTCTCTACCTCCTAACATATAAATAATTGAAAGTGATATTTTGGTGAATATGTGATAAGACAACAAAAAAGGAGAGTACACTCTCCTTAATATTTAATAAAATTCAATTAAACTACATTGCCGGCTTCAATGATTTCATTGACATCCACATAATACGGATACCGATTAGCATGACAAAAATCATCACGGCATATTCAGTGAAGATGAAGCCGAAGATCAAAGCTAAAAGCGAAGGAGTGAACGATGCCCAATAGGCAATTTTTTGCGTTTCCCAGAAAGTGTAAATGCGGAAGGGATTGCGTTTTCCACGGGTTAAGATAAACACCATCAAGCCCATGAAGAAGATTAATAAGGCATCCACCCCGAGCATAATTAAAGTTGAATCGCGGGCCGTAATCATTTTGGAATTGTAATAAATATCATCATAGGCGGCATTCCATTTGTTTTGGACTTGGAGCCGGTATTCATCAATTTTAAGAAAACCGGATGGTTCACTGAATTTCGCGTCCTGACTCGTTGCGTACGTTACGCCGTCGATATCGACGATGGCCATAGATTTAAAATCAAAACCTAAATCAAGTTTTAAATAGTCGCCCGAAACGCCGGAGATGGCAACTGTATTACCGGGTTGAAAGAGTTGACCAACCATTCTGTCGCGGCCAAAAATGAGATAACTCGTGCTGCGGGATATGTTTTCCGCTTCGCGCCAGGAACCATCAAGTGGGCTCTTGTTTTGGGAGACAAGAGTATAATAATCAACGAAATCCTGACCGACTTTGTCCGTATAGTAAACTTCAAAATCGACTTTGTTATCATTGTTTAGGTGAATATATTGTTTGTATAAGTTTTGCTCGCCACTATGCACGGCTTCCCAATTTGTCTTATCAACCGCTAAAAAGCGTCCATTCGCGTCTTCACTGACGATCATTGAAAGATCGCTATCGACTAAGTGATCGCTAAAAGCGACAATCGCGTTATCGTAGTTATATAAATAATTAGAAGATGTGAAATTTGAGCCTTGAGCTTGGAGGGAAGTAACCATAATCGGTAAGACCGCCATGATCAAAGACAAGACAACGAAGATAACGGCAAAAAACCATCTCTTGGTGCGACCGCCTTCTATACAAGCATCATTGTTAATGAGGCTCCTCATAATTAATTTAAAGTTTTTCATTTTTTTCAATATTTCCAATCGCTTACATAGTTTATTATATATAAGGTTCATTTTCAAACACTATTAAACAATAGAAGTGGTTGCCAAATGCGTTGGTTTAATCTATATTAATGCGGAGAAGAAACGTGAGCAAAAAAAATCGTCTGATCAGATTTACGAAATGGATAGCCGTTTTACTGTCGGTCTTTTCCCTGGTCACAATTATTTTTCCCTTCGCCAGCGAAACTTTATTAGACGGAACGGTTGTTTATTATCCAACCTGGATTGCTGTTTTTGGCGGTGAATATAACTTTAGTGACTTAACCCAAGCCTACACGATGAATTTCCATCTTAATATTTATCTTTTGGTTACATACCAATTGGCTGGTTTAAGTTGTTTGGCCTTCTTTTTGTCAAATCGCAAGAAAACAAATTTAATCTTCGCCCTTGTTATGGCGTTCATCAGTATGTTCTCGATGATCTTTATGCCTTATGTTGTACGTTTTGCCACCCCGGGATTTGTCACTACCGGCACGCAAATAGGATATGGGCCGATTCTTGGCTCAAGCGCTTTGTTATTAACACAAATCATCGCCTTATTTCACATTTTGACTGACGATCGGTTTAATCATTAATTCGCTTCTTTTTCCCATTGCCCTTTTTCTAATTCGACATAATGTCGAGATATTGTATAATCTAACTTATGAAAATTAAAAATAAATCCATGCTTTTTCTTGCCATTGTCAGCTTTTTACTCGCTAGCTGTGGCAACAATAATCCACCCACGAATATTTCGGATAGTGTATCCGATATTTCTAGTGATACTAGCAGTGATACGAGTTCAAGCGAATCTTCTTCGACGAGCAGCACTCCAAACCCTGAAAATCCGAAAGCTGTCGTTACAACCGTTAAAACCTTAGCTCAGAAAAAAGCAAGCGATAACAAAAATCTTTATCGCGTAACCGGTATTGCTCAATACCCCGGCTATTATAAAAAAGGATATTTTGATTTAGTTGATGATGGTTGGACGATAGTCGCCTATGGCGTCAGCAGCAAAAACACTTGCATTACATTATCAGGAAGTACTTATTCCTATAGTAATAATGATTCGTTTTCGAGTACCGGAATCCGTGCCGGGGACGAAATTACCCTTGAAGGAATTTTTACTTTCTATGCCTATTCAAGCAGTTATGGTGTTCCGGAATTTTCTGGATACCCAACTCGAATAGTTAGCAATGGATTAAGTGTGGTGACCGCCAAGTCATATACCGTTTCCGAAACTTATTCGGGCTCATATTATAATTCAATAGCCGTTAGCGACAGTGGATCCTCCTTGGGACAAAAACTTCATAATTTAATGATGTCGACTCACAGCACTTATGTTTCTTATTCAAGTCTTACCACGACACTTAAATCGACGGACAGCAAATGCTTTTATTCTGGGCAAAGTTATAGTTCCTTTAATCGTGAACACGTTTGGCCGCAAGCTAAATCAAAAGATGGAAACGTTCAACTGTTCGGCGAATCTTACGCGGGTTCAGATATTCATCATATTCGCGCGTCAATAAATGAATATAATTCCTATCGAGGAAGTACAATGTTTGCTCCGATGTTTGGAACGCCAAGAACGATAAATTATACCGGTGGTGGAGTAGCAAAATTTGGTTCGGGTAATAACTATGGCGTGACCGAACCCGCTGACTCACGCAAGGGCGATGTCGCCCGCATCATCATGTATGTTTATATGCACTATGGAACTGATTTTGGTGGTACAACAAAAGCTAACGTTACCGGAAAGCTTTATATCACCAATGTTATTGGGGCGAACAGTATGAGCGATTGCTTTAAGTTACTTCGTAAATGGAATGCTGAAGATCCGGTTAGTAGTGAAGAGATGAATCGTAACGAAATCGCTTTTTCTAAACAAGGCAATCGCAATCCTTTTATTGACCACCCAAGCTTTGCTGATCGCATTTGGAATTAAACACACACTAGTGCACATATAAAGATGTTTTGTTGTCCAAATTCTTTAAGCATGGTAAGATAACTACGCTTATAAATCTTATAAGCCAACACGGGGATGTTCATGGCATCGACAGGGTTGTGTTCGCAGTAATTGCAGCCGAGTGATGACGTAATCATCAAAACAAAGATAACTGGCAACAGAAATCTTTCATTCGCTGCTGCTTAATTAAGCACCTAAATACTGGTTTGGGTCTCTGACCCTGCAGCGCGCTTCCGAAGGTTTAGTCTCTCACGCTTCGGGTAAGTGTCATAACAAGGGAATAAGGTTCGAGGTTGACTAGCCAAAAAACACGAAAACGCATTAGTCTCGCATTAGATACTTCGATGGTATTGTCATCTAGTGTTAAAAATTAATATCGTCTAAGCTGTAGACGTTATTGTGGGACCTTCTTTGGACCGGAGTTC
>JBAYBO010000039.1:0-9557 GCA_041669225.1 Bacilli bacterium
ATCGCTCAATGCGAGTAGCGAGAGTTTCAGTTTACGAAGGGTGTCTTCAATGCTCTCAAAGGTTAGCTGATTATTCTTTAGCGTAGATATGCGATTGTAGATGTTCAATTTCACATCTGCATCGATTGTCCCGTTGAGTTCTGTAGTGCGCCCCAAAAATTGGACCTATTTTAATTAACTATAAATTCTTCTGATTCATTTTTCTATAATCGACTGGGCTGTATCCTCCCAGTTTTTCTTTTATTCGATAAAAATTGTAATAGGAAATGTATTTATTGATTTCATCAATCATCTGAGACATCGACTTAATGTGATATAGATAAATCGTTTCCATTTTCATCTTTCCAAAGAAATTTTCCATCACTGAGTTGTCGAGACAGTTTCCTTTCCTGGACATCGATTGGACAATCCCTCTATGTCTAAGGCGAGCTTGATACTCTGGATGTTGATAATGCCATCCCTGGTCCGAGTGCAATATAGGTTTTTGATGGGGTGGTAGTTTCTTGAACGCCTTCTCTAACATGTCTAAGACCAAGTTCATATTTGGAGATGTGCTTATTGAGTAAGATATGATTCCTTCGTTATACATATCAATAATCGGAGACAGATACGACTTTGATCCATTGATATTGAATTCGGTGATGTCTGTTGCCCATTTTTGAAATGGCCCATCAGCAGCGAATTGTCTTCTTAAAACATTAGGAGCAACCTTACCAACAGTACCTCGATAAGACGAATATTTTCTATGTCTTCTAGCTTTATAAATCAATCCGTATTTCTTCATGATTTTCCTGACTAGTTTATGATTAGCAAATAGACCATATTCGTTTCTTAAGGCAAGAACAATTCTACGATAACCATATCTACCTTTATTTTCTTTGAAAATATTAAAAATCATTTCCTCGGTTTTTTCATGTTTGTTTTGCTTATCCTCATTATGGAAATAATAGTAGTAAAGCGATTTACTGAGAGAAGATATTTCAAGCAAGTCCTTTAGTTTATATTTATGCCTTAGTTCATGGACTACTTGATAGACTTCTCTTTTTTTCGGTTTTCTCGAACCAAGGCATTCAATTTTTTTAGGTATTCAATCTGGAGTCGAAGCTTCTCATTTTCTTCTCTTAGTTCTTTGATTCTTTTCTTTGTTGTTTCAGTACGAGGTTCACCATCTTTGGTATATTGACGGTTACCTTGCCTATGGACTAAAAATGCGGCTTCACCCATTTTTCTATAAAGTCTGAACCATCCAAGCATAGTACTTTTCATAAGTTTTCCAGATTTAGTGTAAAGGCCATACTTCTTGCCTAATTCCTGGTAACTCATGTGGTTGTCGTAGTGGTCTTTGCAGACTCTAATCTTGATTTCATCAGGGAACTTTTTGTAGATTCCCCTTACCCGTTTGTCCTTTTTCATAAAATCACCTCAAATATTTTATCAAATAAGTACAAATTATGGGGTTCACATCATTTCTTCGCTTGTCGACATTTACTCGATGACTTTTACAATTTCGTGTCGGCGTCTTTTTTTAAAAAATGGCTATATAGACCATGCGATATGGCAATCAGCCCCTTGAATAATTGAGGTTATTATTGATTAATGAGCGCTAATATTAGTCATTTATGCTTATTTATTATAAGATAATAAAGTATTTGGAGAATATATATGAATATATCAAAACGGATTGCTGAGACATTAAATTTAAGAATAACACAAGTCGATTCAGCAATTGGTTTGATTGATGAAGGATGTACTATACCTTTTATCGCTCGATATAGAAAAGAGGTTACAAATAATTTAAGTGATAGCGAATTACGAGACCTCTATGACAAATTAATATATTTTCGCAATTTAGAAGAAAGAATTAAGACCGTTATTTCTTCAGTTAAAGAACAAGACAAATTGACACCCGAGCTAAGAGAAACGATTGAAAACGTCGAAACATTGTCCGAACTTGAAGACATATATCGTCCTTATAAGCCCAAGAGAAAAACTAGAGCTACTATCGCAAAAGAAAAAGGGCTCGAACCTTTAGCCAACTTCCTTAAAAAAGGAAACAAAGATGTTAGTTATGATTCTTTTCTAGCGAGTTTTATCAATACTGAAAAAGGGGTTAATAGTGTTGAAGAAGCCATTGCCGGAGCCCGAGATATTATTGCTGAAGAAATTAGCGACGAACCAATATATCGAAAATTCATTAAAGGTTTTATTTATCAAGAAGGTCTTATTATTTCTAAAGAAGTGGTCAAAGACGAGAAAGATACATATGGCAAATACGCGAATTACAGTGAGAAAATATCGTCCATTCCTCCACATCGAATCTTGGCAATAAATCGCGGCGAAAGCGTTAAGTGCTTAAAAGTATCCTTACTATATAAAATCGAAGATATTGAAGAAAGAATTCAAAACGATTATCTTAAAGATAATGATTTCGAAGATGAGCTGACGCTTTGCATTAAAGATGCCTTAAAAAGATTAATTATTCCTTCGGTGGAAAACGAAATAAGAAAAGACTTATTTGAAAAAGCAGAGGATGCATCACTAATTGTTTTTAAAAAGAATCTTCAGGCTCTCCTTCTTTATCCACCTTTAAAAGACAAAACAGTCCTAGGCTTTGATCCCGGTTTTAGAACCGGCTGTAAGTATGCGGTGGTCAATAAAAACGGAATACCTAGCGAAGTGGGAGTATGTTATTTAACTGCCGCATCTAATGCTGAAATTGAAAGAGCCAGAAAACAAATATCAGACATTTTAAAGCATAATCAAATTGATTATATTGCCCTTGGGAACGGCACCGCTTCGCGAGAAAGCGAAGTCGAATTGTCAAAAATTATTAATGACAATAACTTTGCCACTAAAATATTCATAGTTAACGAAAGCGGCGCCTCCGTTTATAGTGCTTCGAAACTTGGTGAGGAAGAATTTCCTAATTTATCGGTCGAAAAGCGAAGCGCTATTTCCTTGGCGCGGAGAATTCAGGATCCGCTGAGCGAACTCGTTAAAATTGATCCCAAAGCAATTGGCGTCGGGCAATATCAGCACGATATGAATCAAACAAAACTCGGCACCGCGCTTAATGGCGTGGTTGAAGACTGTGTAAATACCATCGGAGTCAATCTGAATAATTGTTCCATCTCGCTTTTAAACTATGTTTCAGGAATAAATAAAACGGTTGCTACTAATATTTATGAATACATAAAAGCGAATGGACAAATTAAAGCACGTAAGGAACTAATGAAAGTTAAAAAAATTGGCGAAAAAGCTTTTGAACAATGTGCCGGATTTTTAAGAATTTATGGGGGCAAGGAACCTTTAGATTCAACTTCTATCCACCCCGAATCTTATGAAGTGGCGAAGCATATTCTAAGTTTGGCAGACATCAACTTGCTAGAAGATTCGACAAGGAAGAAAGAAGAATCCTTATCTTTGATAAACAAGCAAGATGTTCTTAACAAATTTCGAATTGGTGGAGTGACATTTGATGACATTATCGAAGAAATTAAGCGCCCGGGGAGAGATATTCGCGATGAGATTGAAATTGTCGAGTTGAATAACAATGTTCGCGATATGAAGGACTTAAAAGAAGGTATGATTTTGAATGGGACAGTTCGAAATATCATGGATTTTGGAATGTTTGTCGACATCAACGTTCACCAAGATGGTTTAGTTCATATTTCAGAGATTTCGAATACTTTTGTTAAAGACATCTCATCGTTATATTCCGTTAACGATATTGTTAAGGTCAAGGTTATATCTCTGGATATGGCCAAAAAACGTATCGGACTTTCTATTAAACAAACTAAATAATGAATCATTGTATCGCCTGTAAAAGAAGATATGCGCATCTTTTACGGCGTTATTTTATTGCGAATAAGTAGACTTTTATTCTAATATGAAATCAATAGATTAATTTGTTAACGATGAATCTATTATAAATTCACTATATGTTTAATGGTGAAGCGAGGAAACAAGTATGAGAATAATTCTTAAAATACTTATGGTTTTAGTAGGCATTGCCGCTTTTTTTGGTATTACAGCCTCGGCTGCCCTTTGGGTTTATGGTCAGTATGGCGTACCGCTAATCGAAGAACAAATCGAAGCTGCCGAAGATCAAGTTGAGGCTAGCCTCGAAGAAGAACATCCTGGCACGGCAATTACCGTCGACATTCAAGAAGTCTTCTATAAGTTCGAAGGCTGGATGCCAAATGTTGCCTTTGAAGTCTATTCATTAGTAGAAGCGGAATTGGGCGGTATTGATATCGAAGAAAAAACTTCTTATGTAATCGTTGACATTATGGGCGTTATTTCTGGCGAAGAGGCTTATGCGACATATGAAGAGAGCGAATGGGCAACTGTTGGTGAAAACTTTAAAGCGGCCCCAACTATTTTATTTAATAGTGTCGAAGCCAAAAAAGTCGCGGTAACTTGGATAATTATATGTGCTGTTGCATTCGTAGGCAGCATTGTTGTTAATGCCGTGTTTTTAAGAAAGAAAAGACTTGTCTAATATTCGATTCAATTGAATCCTGTTTATCTTTAAATGAAATTTCCCGGTATTGTTTTTATATTTTAGTGTATTTGGAATTATTCTTTTGGCTGATTAATAACAATCTGTGGGAATGGAATCTCGATGTTGTTGGCATCAAGTGTTTCTTTAATGAACTTGCGAAGAGCGCGTTCGATTCCATAATGTTGTTCGTTTAGTGTTTTGACAATGACACGCATATCGACGCTGCTTGAAGCCAAATTGATGACGCCAGATACTTCGGGGTCTTGAAGAAGTGTTTCTTTATATTGCGTGCGAAATTGTGGAAAGGCAGCGTTTAGAACCTCGATAGTCTTATTAACATCCTCTTTATAGGCAATACGAAATTCAACAATTGCGATTGAAGGATTCTTTGAATGATTAATTAGCGTGGTGACATCGCCGTTATTTAAAATTTTAATATCGCCTTTCCAGTTGACGAGTCTTGTGGTTTTTAGACCGATATCTGTAACCGTGCCTTTAAAACCTCCAACTTCGATAACGTCGCCAACATCAAAATGATGTTCAAAAATAATGAAGATGCCGGCGATCAAATCCTGAATGAACTTTTGCGCGCCTAAACCAACGACAAGACCAAGAATTCCTAAGCCGGCGAGAGCGGGTAAAACATTCACTCCCCAAATGGCGAGAATAACGATAATGCCGACGATTGCTAACGAATAGTTGATAATGCTTAAGATAACTTTTGAGATGGTTTTGCGGCGTTTTTGCATCGCTCCAGGCTTATCACCAAGGTGTTTAAGGGCGAGTCTGGCGATTTGCATAATTAATATCCAGACAAAGATCACGACAGCCGTTCCAATAAGAGCCGGAACTGAAGTGGTGAAGAAGATGACAATTGCACCCCAAAGTTGTGAAAGCAGGGCCATCGCATCCAAATTCCAAATTAGAACTATGCCAAAACCGCCAGCGAGGAAGACGATAAGTGAAGCAAGGAATAAGCAAAAGAGAGTTCCCTTCTTAATAGTGTCTTCGCGTCTTTTAATTAGAATCCTTTCAAAAATAAATAGTGCAATTATAACAACGACAATTAAAACAGTCAGGATTATTTGTAGTGGTAATTTCATTTTCAAGCCTCCAAATCAATGAAAATTATAACATAAAATTAATTTTATGGTCACCTAGAACGCGAGGAATGATTATTGAACTCTCATTCGAGTTAAGAATCAGCTTCCTATTTTTGTCAAATATCAAAAAGTTTTGTACACCCACTTGACATAATTTTCAAATATAGTAAAGTTTAGTAAATTCATCGAAAAAGAAAAGTACCTTAACGAATTACCTAAAAGCGAATCTATGATAGTGAAAGATAGATGGTAAAAGACCTAAGCGAATGGCCTTTTGAGAAGCAGGGTGAAAAGAAGAGTAGCCTGAGCCGGACGTCTCCGTTAACAGACAACAATATAAACATCTATGTTGATGGAGTATTGGTTAAGGAGAAACAATAGTTTCTTGAATTCGGGTGGCACCACGAGTATCTCGTCCCGATCTAGCGAGGTGCTTTTTTTATACCTCGTCTCAATTCATGGAAAAGAAAGGACACAATTATGGAATTTGGGAAATTTGGAGGACAATATGTTGGCGGTGACGCTTTAAAAGCTGTTCAAGAAGTAGAGAAGGCATATCAAAAGTTTAAGGATGATGAAGATTTTCAAACTGAATTTAAGTTATACTTAAAAGAATATGCTAATCGACCATCTCTTCTTTATTATGCCAAGAACATGACGGAAGATTTAGGCGGTGCGAAAATCTATTTAAAACGCGAAGATTTAAATCACACCGGGGCCCATAAAATAAACAATGTTATCGGTCAAGCCTTACTTGCCAAACGAATGGGCAAAAAGAAACTTATTGCTGAAACCGGGGCCGGACAACATGGCTTAGCCACAGCAACCGTGGCGGCATTATTTGGACTAGAATGTGATATCTACATGGGCCGTGTCGATGTCTTGCGGCAGAGGATGAACGTTTATCGTATGAAGTTATTAGGCGCACGTGTCATTGTTGTCGATGATGGTCTTAAAACACTAAAAGAAGCCGTTGACAGTGCTTTAATAGCTTGGAGTCAGGAACTGCAAACATCCTTTTATTTAATCGGATCAGCTGTTGGACCAAATCCTTATCCAACGATGGTTCGGGATTTTCAAAAAGTAATTAGTGAAGAAATAAGAGTGCAAATAATAGTTAAAGAAGGAAGATTACCAGATTATATCATCGCTTGCGTCGGCGGCGGTTCAAACGCGATCGGAGCTTTCTTTGATTTTATTAGTGAACCCAGCGTAAATCTTATCGGAGTGGAAGCGGCGGGCAAAGGTATTGAAACAAAACTTCACGCCGCAACAATTACCAAAGGTAAAGAAGCGGTAATTCACGGAATGAACACACTTTGTTTAGTTGAAGAAAACGGCGATATATCTCCCGTTTATTCGATATCAGCCGGACTTGATTATCCGGGAGTGGGGCCAGAACACGCCTATCTCCACGAAATCAAACGCGTGATATATAAAAGCGCGACAGACGAAGAAGCCGTTGAAGCATTTGAATATCTTGCAAAGTCAGAAGGAATTATTCCGGCGATTGAATCAGCCCATGCCCTTGTTGAGGCAATTAAACTTGCGCCAACATTAAGCAAAGAAAAAATTATTATCGTCAATCTTTCCGGTCGTGGTGATAAGGATGTTCAGCAAATCGCCGAGTATCAGGGTTTGAGCGACATAGTATGATTAAATATTAGACTTAGAAATGAAGAGATTAATTATTGTTAGGAAAATATCGATCGAGAATCCAATCTTGAAGGCGACTAGGAAGCATGTTTAGCATTTTCATTTTTAATGAATTATGAACATGATAGACAATTCGCGGATTCTTTTTATTAATGGCTTTATTAAAAACATTGACGATTCTTTGGGGCTCTCTGGCGTTTCTTATTTCGCCGATCATCAGAAATTCCATCTTTGTAATTGGTCTTTTGAACAAAGCCGTTTCTTTAACTAATGTAGTGAACTGTTTTTGAATGTTAGCGACCATTTCCGTTTTAAAAGAACCGGGGCGAATTTTGATAACTTTAATACCGAGGCATTGAACTTCCCTTCTTAATGAATCGGCGTACATTTCCAAGGCATGTTTTGATACGGTATAAAAAGAATGGAAAGGCAGTCCCAGTAGTTTTCCATATTCGCTACTGACGATAATGAATCTTCCTCGACTGGCTTTGATAAACGGAAAGAAAGCATAATTGATTTTATAGTTACCGATTACGTTTACTTGCATACTCTTTTCAAATTTTGCCGGCGATATTTCAATTACTGACCCAAGTTCGACGATGCCGGCGAAATTAATTATCACATCTAAAGATGAAGTAGATTTACTAATTTCAATTTTCGTTTTTTCAATCTGCGAGGAATCGGTGATATCGCAAGTGAAAGAATGAATGTTGACACCATTTTTATATAATTCGTGTACAAAGGGATTGATATCCAAGGCAAAAATGATGTAATCATCTTTCAGCGATTGAATGACAACTTGAGCAAGCCCTGAGCAAGCTCCAGAAATTAAGGCGTATTTCATAAATATTTACTTGATAATTTTACCATTATTCCTAATAACTATGAAATGGATTATTATAGCAATAAAAATCCCTGCTTGGGTTAAGCAACAGGGATAGTTCATACTACTAGATTTTGAAGCCGCCTATTTAAATTTGGCTTTATTGCATTCTAGCTGAAGCTTTTTTGTTTCAAATGGATCGAAAACGTATTTGTCTTCAAGCAATTCCGTGATTGTGATTTGCATCTTGGGATTGTCGCTGATAAAAACTTCATTGGCGGCAATCTTGTCATCTTCGAGATAAATGAGCTCATCTCCAAGAATCATAAAATGATGTTTCTTTGGCAAGAACTTCTTACCATATTCTACAAACTCTGGCGTTGAGTTAGCGAACTCTCTTGAAAGGAATTCGCGGCGGTTGGCTAGCAACAATTCTTCTGGACTTTTTTGCGTGAACAAAGGTTTCTTTTCTTCTGGCATTTATCTCGCCTTCTTTCTAGTAGGAACGACATCACTACTTTTAATTATAAAACAACGATAAATACGAGTAAATTATAATTAGTAAAATATGTCACATTTGCAATTCGCAATTTTGAAAGTTTAGGATTTGTATAATTTTCTTTATTGAATCTTCGCGGAATAGTTAATACTATTAATAGAAATTATGATTAAACTTATTAAACCAACAAAAAAATACGCAAAAGACATTTTTTGCTATAAGCAAGAGATGATAGCGCATGGTGATCCCCTTAACGGCGTTCGTTCAATTGAAAACTTTGAAGATTATGAAGATTGGGAGAAGTATCTCCTTGAAGTAGAAAGTTTGAAGGCGATTGATTACGGACGCGAAATAGTGAGAACAAGTCAATACTTTCTCGTTCGCCAAAAAGACGACAAAGTGGTGGCGACGGTGGATATTCGCCACCTATTAAGCGATTTTCTTTTAGCGTGCGGTGGCAACATTGGTTATTCGGTCAGACCCTGTGAACGTAAGAAAGGCTATGCGAAATTAGCCCTCAAATTAGCGCTTGAAGAGTGCAAAAAAATCGGCTTAACAAAAGTTTTAGTTACGACCGACTATGATAACCACGGTTCGATTCGAACAATTCTTGCTAATGGCGGTGTTTTTGAAAACCAAGTTTATTGCGAGAAGTATGGCATTGATATTCGCCGCTACTGGATATATCTATAAATTTATATTTATATAATTAGTTGGAACCAAGTTGCCTTTCGTTAACTTTATTTTATTGATAAAGAGACACAGAAGATTATAATATATATGTATAATGCACAAGGAGATAATATGTCCAAAGTCCTAATTGTTGCTGGCGATTTGGCTGCCGGAAAGTCAAATCTTGCCAGAAAACTTTCAGCACATCTGAAAGTGCCCTACTTTAGTAAAGAACACATCAAGGAAATTCTCGGTGAAGAAATCGAGTATTCCAATCGGGAAGACAACAAGAAGTTA
>JBAYBO010000040.1:0-9491 GCA_041669225.1 Bacilli bacterium
CGGGAAAGAGGGAGTGTATCGATGACGGGATTACTAATCTTTTCATGACCATTTCGAAGTAAAGCTTCGTTGAGAAAGCCAATATCGAATTCAGCATTATGCGAGACGAGAATCGCACCTTTAAGAAAATCTTTTATCTTAGTAATAACTTCTTTTTCTTGGGGAGCATCTTTTACCATATCATCGGTGATTCGTGTCATCTCAGTGATTTTCTTAGGAATCAGGCGACCTGGATTCATAAAAAGGTCAATCGTATCGACAATCATTCCTTTTTCAAAACGCGTGGCTCCAAATTCGATAATGCGGTCATACTTCGAGGAAAGGCCAGTCGTTTCAAAGTCGAAACAAACATAAGTGGCGTCATGTAGGGTTTGGTCACTGGGATTATATATATATCTTAGGTTATCATCAACCATATAGAGTTCGGCACCATAAATCATCTTTATTCCTTGCGCTTTTGCTTCTTTTTGGGCATCTGGATATCCTTGGACAACGCCATGATCAGTAATGGCGATAGCTTTGTGTCCCATCGACTTAGCGACTTTGACATATTTTTCAATTTCACCAACGCCATCCATATTTGACATTTTGGTGTGCAAATGGAGTTCAACGCGCTTTTCATCTTCCGGGTCTTTGCGAAGAGGTTTAGAAGGTAAAATATCAAGACGATGTCCTGTCACATTTAATTCACTATTAAATTTATCTGATTGCACCTCGCCTAAAACGCGAATGTTCATACCGATTTTAAAACCATCGAAATTGTCACCTTCTCCGCTTTTTGAACCAAACATTTTGACAAAGATGGCGTGCTTATCATCACCGACGCCGAGGGTTAAAAAATTACGACCATTAGCAAAAATACGCTTATCATGACTGAATATCCTACCGACAAAATCGACTTTTTGCCCTTCGGCGATAATATCTCCGATGCTATCAATAATTGTATAATTTCCGCGATAACTTCGATTCTGGGTTTTACGGTCGATAACCATTTGCTTTTTGTTTCGCCGCGCGATGGAGAGACTCTTTTTTTCGACATCAGCAAGTTCTTCTTTATGCAGCTCTTCGGTTGATTTGGGCTCACGATAATAAGTCGTCTCTTCTTCGTCGTCTTCAGACGATTCAATTTCTTCAACAACTTTTTCAGCTTGTTTCGTCAATGCTTCGAGTTTACTTGCTGATACTGTAATGGTTTTTTCTATTTCCACAAACTCATCGAAAATTAAGAATTCATAGCAAAGAAAATGGAAAAAATTCTTCAGTTCTAACATAATCGGTGCAAAATTATCGCGTTTTTGCTCATTATTAAAAGTTAAGACGATGTTTCCGTGATCATCGCGAAGTTCAAATGGCGGGGCCGCTCGGTAGTTGGCGCGATACCAGTTTTCAATAACGTGAATAGCATCATAAAAAGTCGGCTTTTCCTTGTATGAGAAAGTGATTGTATAAGGGTAAGTAATCTTACTCAAACCCCGTTGGAATCGTTCAAGGAGATGATATTGCCATGGTGTGTCTTTAACAATCGCCATATCGACCTGTGTCCTATCAATCGTGTTCATACTAACAAGATCAAAATCTAAATCAAAAATCTCGACATCAACAATGTCCAACGAATTTAAGAATCGAATCATCTTCTTGTTCATCTAAACCTTTAGAACAATCCCACAATATCTTTAATCGTTATAAAAATCATCAATCCAAATAACAAGACTAAGCCAATTGCGGAAATAATAGCTTTGACTTTCGTCGGAACTTTTTTTCTCGTAATCGCTTCAACAGCTGTCACCAATAACTGCCAGCCATCAAGACCAGGGAAAGGAAGTAAATTAAAGATAGCGAGGTTAACCGAAATTAAACCCCATAGATATAAGTAACTGGCAAAGCCAAAGTCAGCGAGAATCGTCGAAGAAGTGGAAAAGATACCAACAATTCCCGATACTTCACCGCTCCCGGTAAAAAGCATGCCAATACCACGGACGACCGCTGTATTCGCATAAGCGAAATCATTCCATGTGGCTTTTAATGCTTCACCGAAACCGCGCCATTGTTTAGTAAAATTAAAGGTCATCCCTAGACTTTCAAAAGCTAAAGGTTCGTTGAGACCAGGCGAATAAACCGTAAAGGTTAAATCATGATAAGTTTGATCAGTCGCCTGACCTTCTTCATTGACCGTATATGTCGAAATGGTAGCGACAAAAGAATCGTCAATGGCAAAATCATTTGCCGTGTAAACCTTCGTGAAATCTGGAATATAACTTATTTTCCCTTCATCGAGAAGAGTGATGTAGCCTGCATCAACTTCAGCAGCAATCGCCGCTTCTTTATCAGTAAATGGCAAAAATAATTTAATACCATCTTCTAAATTGGGATTATCGCGGACTTTGTTTGGCAAAAAGCCTAGAACATAGTTGTTGCCATTAAACATCACTTCGCTATCGATAATTAAGGTTTGCCTTTCATTATGAATAAAATTTACATAGCCAAGACGATCACCAGTGCGAATTCCGGATTCATAAGCTTGGGAAGTTTCGCTAATAACGGTTTCACCTTCGAAGTAGTAGTAAGGAAGCGCGGTGTTAGCAACGAAAAATAATGTCATGCCTAGCACCATATTTAAGACGATACCAGCTGACAAGATAACTGCTCTTTTCCATTTCTTGATGCCTTCAAGGCTTCGTTCTTCGCCAATGACGACACCATCAGGAAGTTCAACGCCTTCGCCATACATCATCACATAGCCGCCAAGGGGAATGGCGCCAATCGAAAACGTCGTTTCCCCGCCTTTTTTCTTCCGTTTAAAAAGTTTGGGACCAAAGCCAATTGAAAACTCAACACAATACACCTTGAATAACTTCGCGGTCATAAAATGACCGAGCTCGTGAATTGTGATTAAAACACCGAGCGAAATAAGAAAGAGGACGAGATTGAGAATGAATGTTAATACTTGCATGTTAATTACCTAATTCTTTTCTAAGATGAAGGCGCGTTTGTTTGTCCGCCTTGATGACATTTTGAATCGTTTGTCTTTTAACTTTAACATAGTTAAGCTCTTTTGCAATTATTTCAGAAATTGCTAGAAAGGGGATGCGGTTTTCCAAAAAGGCGTATACCGCGACTTCGTTGGCAGCATTTAAAACTGCCAAAGCCGTTCCACCAATATTTAAAGCTTTTTTTGCTAAGGCCACACACGGATATTTAGTAGCATCGAATTCATGAAAATGATAATCGCTTAGTTGCTTTAATGATTTGATTTTCGTGCATTCAAATTGGTGTTTTCCTTCAAACAAGGCATAAGTAATTGGCACGCGCATATCAGGGTAGCTAATATCGGTGAGATAGCTTCCGTCTTCTAACCTAACTAATGAATGAACGTGACTCTCGTCATGCATCAAGATTTCGATATCTTCAAGTTTGTAACCAAATAAATAATAAGCTTCGATAATTTCAAAACCTTTATTCATCATTGTGGATGAATCAATTGTAATCTTCGCACCCATTTGCCAGGTTGGATGTTTTAAGGCATCTTCGGCTTTAACATTTGTTAACTGCTCTTTTTTTAAAGTGCGAAAAGCCCCACCAGATGCTGTCAAAATAAGTTTCCTCACTTGCTCTTTTGCCGCCTGATTCAGACATTTTGCTAATGCAACATGCTCGGAATCGATTGGAAAAATCTTGCCATATCCTTTTTTTAGAAGACGATTAACAATCTCACCTCCGACAACTAAACTCTCTTTGTTGGCGAGACAAATCGTCGCTTTCTTTTTTAAGGCGGCAATGGTCGGTGGAAAGCCGGCAAAACCGACGAGAGCATTAACGACTAAATCATAATCTGCCTTTGTCACGATTCTAATTAAGCCCTCATCACCACTAAAAAATGTAATTCCAGAATGTTGTTTTTGTAAAATGTCGATGTATTCATAATGCTTAACACAGACGAACTTGACACTCGGATGTTGACGAATAATTGTTGAAACCGTATCAACTTTTTCGCCGACAGAAAAGGCCACTAATTCAAACTGTCCACTATTTGATTTAATAACATCAAGAGTTTGCTGACCAATGCTTCCTGATGCCCCTAGTAAAAGGACGCGTTTCATAAGAAAAAATCCCATCCATTATTAATAAAAATAATGAGAGTGGCAATTATAATCGCGGCAAACAAAGCTGAATCAAGACGATCCAAAACTCCGCCATGACCCTTTAAAAGGGTGCCAAAATCTTTGATTTCATAATGACGCTTGACTGAACTCAAAGTGAAATCACCAAGATTTCCAATAATGGGCATGGCTAGTGATAGAAGAACGATCCAATACCACTTGTCAGGAGTTAAAAAGGGCAGGATGGGATAGTCTAAAAAACCGACGAGTAAAGCAAAACCCATCGATATTAAGAAGCTGAGGAGAATACCGCCAAAAAAACCTTCCCACGTTTTCTTCGGGGAAATACGCGGATTCACTTTATTGCGGCCAAAAAGAACTCCGATAAAATAAGCGCCGATATCATTGACCATTACTCCGATTGCTAGATATAGAAGCAAAAATGACGATTGGAGATATTTAAAAATCGGAATAGTAATATCGACTCCGCTATCAATTGCGCCAAAGGCGAATTTAGAATATGGATAGTAACGCATAAATAAAAGCGACTGCATGCCTAGAGCGACGACGACAATCATCGTAAATAAGTAACTGGCATCATGAATCGTAAATTTTTCATTTGCTAGAACAACGAAGAAAAAGACACCAGCGGCCACAGCAATGGCAATTGTTGAAACGGAAAGTGTGCTAAAGCCTTTTTCAATTGCAAACACATAGTCTTGAGGTGAATCACGAAACTGAAGTACTTGGTTTTTAATAAATACCCAATACACAAGTGAAAACATGATCACAAAGCAAAAAATGTAAATAAATAATGAGAAGCGTCTAATACGTTCAACGGAAACAATTTCATGAGTGGCGATGGCGACGACAATAAAAATCAGTGCAAAATAAAACCAGCCACCAACAAAAGCGCAAGGGAGGCAAATCAAAGCTAAAACAATCGAGGTAATGATTCTCGTCTTCATTGATGCCTTAGTATCGGGCGTCAATTCATTTGGAGTAATTTTATACATGTTGTTATTCATTTTTTAATCCTCCGAAACGACGATTGCGGCTTTCATATTCTTTTAGACAATCGATCAAGGCTTGGCGATTGAAATCTGGCCAATGGACTTTAGGAAAAACAAATTCAGCATAGGCGTTTTGCCAAAGTAAAAAATTCGACAAGCGGTATTCACCGCTCGTGCGAACCATCAAGTCAACCGGTGGAAGTCCGGCAGTATATAAGTGGTCCGCCATTACTTCTTCATTGATATCATGCAAATTTAGACTGCCGGTTTTAACTTTTTGAGCGATAAGTTTCGTCGCCCTGACGATTTCTTGTTGACCCCCATAGTTTAAGCAGATGTTCATCACATGCTTGTTTAAATGCTTAGTGGCATCAATCGCATCAGCAATGGTTTTTTGCGTTTTTAAGGGTAAGCGGCTGACGTCACCAGAAACCATGACTTTGACGCCATCGCGAATCAAAGTCTGCAATTCACGTTTAAAAAAGAGATCGAGATAATTAAAGAGATGATTAATTTCAGCTTTGGGACGCTTCCAGTTTTCAGTAGAAAAAGCATACAGGGATATAACTTGAATATTAAATTCCATGCATGAATTCAAAACATCGATGATACGTTCACAAGCTTCTTTATGACCAAGATGGCGGGGAAGGCCACGCGATTTAGCCCAGCGGCCATTGCCATCCATGATAAAAGCCACATGATTAATTGGCTTCTGGAGTTGGAAGGCCTCGTTTATATCAATATTTTTCTTCGAAACCATACAATAAGTATACATTGTGGGGGCGCACTATAAAAGAATCAATCGGCAAAATCTTTTTATATAAAAAAGAAAGAGCGGATTAACCGCCCTTATATTGACATGATTTCTTTTTCTTTTCCAGCAAGGACTTCTTCAATCTTTTTGTTCGATTCATCCGTCACTTTTTGAATATCGTTTTCGATCCGTTTCTTTAAATCATCACTATAATCTTCGGAGCCTTTTATAAAATCGACATATTCGCGGCGAATGTTGCGAACGGCGACTTTTGATTCTTCAGAATATACTTTTGCGCGCTTGACTAGATCCTTGCGGGTCTCTTCGTTTAAAGCGGGTATGATGAGGCGGATTTGATCGGCATCAACGATAGGATTGATACTTAAATCACTCGTGCTAATCGCCGAAACGATTGAACGAATATCACCGCGGTCATATGGCTTAATTAGCAATTGACGCGGTTCAGGAATGGAAATTGAAGCAATTTGCGCGACAAGAATTTTGTCACCATAATATTCGACTTCAATGCGGTCAAGAAGGGCGGCATTTGCCCGTCCAGTTCTTAAAGTGTTGAGGTTTGCTTTGAAGACTTGAATTGTCTTCTCCATCCGATCGAGGGCTTCAAGGGCTAGTTCATCCATGGAAATTATCCTTTCTTAACGATAGTACCGATTTTTTCTCCATTTAGAATGCGGAGAAAGTTGTTCGTGTCATTCATATTAAAAACATGAATAATAATATCTTCATATTGTATCATGCTAACAGCGGTTTGGTCCATTACTTGTAGGTTTCTTGAGAGTAATTCACCAAAGGTGATTTCAGGAATAAAATTCGCTTGTGCATTTGTCCGCGGGTCAGCGTCAAAGACGCCATCAACGCCATTTTTAGCCATCAAAATGGCATCGGCTTCAATTTCGATCGCTCGTAATGTTGCCGTCGTATCAGTCGTGAAGAATGGATTGCCGGTACCACCTCCAAAGATGACGACGCGACCTTTTTCCATATGCGAAATAGCCCGTTTTTTAATGTAAGGCTCACTCACTGCTTTGACTTCAATCGCTGACATCACACGGCATTCAAGTCCAGTCTTTTCAATCGCGCTTTGAAGGGCTAAGGCATTAATAATTGTACCGAGCATTCCCATATAGTCGGCCGTGCTTCTTTCGATACCAATTTGTTCGGCGAGTTTACCACGCCAAATATTGCCGGCACCAACGACAATCGCGATTTGAACACCTTGTTCATACATTGATTTAATTGCTGTAGCAACGATATCTAAGTGCTTAGCATCAAGTATGAGTTTTTGGTGGCTATCCGATAGGGCTTCGCCAGATAATTTGAGTAGGATTCGTTTGTAGTTTGTCATAAGATCTCCTTAAGAAAAAACACTCTTAAAGAGTGTTTATTTCACTTGACTCATCACTTCTTCAGCGAAGTCACAGCATTTTTTCTCAATGCCTTCTCCGACTTGGAAGCGAACGAATTTTAATACTTTATTGTTATTAGCTTTTAGCGTTTCACCAACGCTTTTTTCGCCATCGAGTAAATAGGTTTGCTCGGCGAGAGTCGTTTCACTTAATAGTTTATTGACTTTGCCAAGAATAATTCCGTCGAGAATGTGAGCTGGCTTATTTGCTAATTTCTCATCGGACTTTGCTAATTCGGAAGCAATATTCTTCTCGTGTTCGATGACATCATTGGGAATATCGCTTTTCGTAATGTAGGTCGGGCTGTTAGCGGCAATATGCATCGCTAAACCTTTGCCGAGTTCTTCATCAGCTTTTTCCAGTAAGACAAGAACAGAAATTTTGCCATTCATATGAATATAATGAGATAATCCTTGGCCTTCAGCAGCTTTGATAATTTCAAAACGGCGGTAATCAATCTTTTCGCCTAAGGCCACCGTCGCATCCGTCAAATGTTGGGCGACGAGACTACGAGCGGCATCAATGTCCGCGGGCTCATTATCAAGTGTGTCCTCAGCGAGATTATCAACAAGAGTAATAAACTTATCACCACGGGCGACAAAGTCAGTTTCGCAGTTAACTTCAAGAACGAGACCCTTTCCGCAGCTTTCGAAAATGCGAACTTTCGTTAATCCCTCGGCAGCAATCCGGCCGGCTTTCTTCGCGGCTTTGGCAATGCCTTTTTCGCGGAGCCAATCGATAGCTTTTTCGACATCGAGATCATTTTCTTCAAGGGCTTTCTTACAATCCATCATGCCCGCACCAGTGCGGTCGCGAAGAACTTTAATGAGTTCAATTAAATTGCTTGAGGCCATTATTTATCCTCCTCTTTGACTTCTTCTTCTGCTGCTGGAGCAGCTTTTTTAGTTGCTTTTTTCACAGGTTTTGGTTCTTCAGCCTTAACTTCAGGCTCAACTTTTTGTTCAGCGACTGGAGCTTTTTCTGCTTCTTCTTTAACTTCTTTAACTTCTTTAACTTCCGGTCTACGGTCACGGCTATAATCTTCGCGTTTGGTCGACCTCATCGATTGATAACGCTCGTATCTTTCTTGACGTTCCTTACGGGCAGCGCGAATAGCAGCGAGACGCTCCTGATTTGCTTTATCAGCTTGGCGAATAGCGTCCTTCATGGTTACTTCTTCACCTTCGTCTTTGGTATAAGCGACAACCGGAATTCCACCTTTAGCTTCAACAACGGCGTCAGCAAGAACGCTTATTATTAAGCGAACGGAGCGAACAGCGTCATCATTGGCGGGAATCGGATAATCTAAAACATCCGGGTCTGAGTTTGTATCAACGATGCCAAAAACCGGAATCTTGAGTTTACGAGCTTCGCGGACGGCATTGCGTTCAATATCTGGATCAACGACTATGACGGCTTGTGGTAGGCGGCGCATTTCCTTAATGCCTGACAATGTAAAAGAAAGTTTGTCTTTTTCTTTTCTTAAAAGAGCAGCTTCTTTTTTAGGAAGGCGTTCGAGTACACCGTCAGTTTCCTTCGCCTCTAACTGCTTGAGGTAGCGAATGCGGCTTTCGATCGTTTTATAGTTGGTGAGTGTTCCGCCTAACCAGCGGTTAGTAATATAGAAACTGCCAGAGCGAAGGGCTTCTTCGGTGACGGCTTCTTGGCATTGTTTTTTTGTGCCGACAAAGAGTACTTTGCCGTTTTGGCTGACGATATCATACAAAGCTTTGTACGCCACGCTGATTGCTTCGGCGCTTTTGGCTAAATCAATAATGTAAATACCGTTGCGGGCTCCGTAGATGTAACGAGCCATTTTTGGATTCCATTTGCGAGTTTGATGACCGAAATGGACACCACCCTCTAATAATTTTTTCATCGTGATAATCGGTTGCGACTCATCGTGCAAAACCATCTTCATCACATCATCTTGTTTTGGCGCCTCTTCAGCTGTTGCTTCTAAGACAACCTTTTCTTCTTCACTCATTTGTGAACCTCCAATTTGTTTTTCCCTCCACTACTTCCAACAACAATCCCTCATCGGTGCCCCGTGGCGTTGATGAGACTAGGATGTTGAATCCATAGTGTGTGTAGTCTCTCTTTTGAGAGCCGATTTATAATAACACACGTGCCCTTACATAGACAAGGAAAGAAAAAAAGAGCCATGATACTAAGTATCATAGCCCAATACTAAGACTTA
>JBAYBO010000041.1:0-9329 GCA_041669225.1 Bacilli bacterium
ACTTATTGGTTTGAAATATTCACTTATATCAAAAGTATCATCTGCTACAAGTAGGCTAAAGTCCAAATCCTCGCTAAACCTATCCATCCCATAAAAGATTCTTAAAGCTGTTCCACCATAAAATGCAGCATGTGTAAAAAAGTCGGTTTTAGAAAGACCTGCCAAAACAACTTCTTGTAAAACTTCTTTTATCGCATGCTTTTTATCTTCTATCGTTTTCGGATTATACTTATTAATCATCTGTTGAATAATTGTCATTTGATATACTCACTTTCAATGTATTTTCTAAAGAGCCTCATATTGTTCGATATGTATTTATCAGATAAAAAGAGTAGTTCATTAAAGTTAAGTTGTTCAAAGATATCCTTGTTTATCCGTAAATCATCAAAAAGTAATATTTTTAATTCTTTCATACTTTTTACTGGTTTTCTTATATATAGTAAATCACATAGTGCTTTTTCTGGGCTAGCTATAAAGTAAACATACTCGTTTTCTTCGTAAGCTTTTACCGAGAAAGGAAACGCAGCGTTTGGAACATCTCGATAGGTATAATGTCCAAAATGATTTTGATAGACCTTGCTTTTTCTTTTGTTGAATGTGGCACTCGTATAAACAACAACCCTTTCAGGGATGAGATTATGATATGAAAGTGCATATTCGAAAGATAAATAGGATGGACCATAAATATAAGAAGCAAGTAAAAACCCGTCAACTGATTCATTGGTTTCATAAATACCTCGTACAAGAGGAAATAAGAAACCATTATCAATGTCCCTTTTGATTTTGCCATTAATATCCGTATAATTCTTGTACTTATCTTTTAGGCTTAGTGTTGTAACAATCATATCATTTCCTCCACTTAATGTTATTATATGCTATTATCTAGAGAAAATCAATATTTTTTTGTTTGATATCTTTTTGATCAGGGTGACTAGTATTCTTCAAGACAATAGAATCTTTTTCGAAACATATCAAGGATAAAACAAAAAAAGAAGCTTTCATCTCTACTTTAACGGGTGAGAAACTTCTTTTATATTGTATGAATATCTTTGTTAAGCTGTTTTTAAAGAAAGCAATGTGATAGTTTCAACGTGATGGGTTTGTGGAAACATATCTACTGGTTGAACACTCTTTATTTCATAATGTGACGCCAATAATTTAATATCTCGCGCTAGAGTTTCCGGCTCACAGGAAATATAAATAATTTTCTTAGGTTTCAATTTTAATACGCTTCTTATGAAACTCTCTTCTGCGCCTTTACGAGGAGGATCCATGAATAAGACATCGATTTGCTGTTTGTTGTCCGCTAATTGGGCGATATAATCAGATACGTCTGCTGAATGAAACTCGACGTTTTCAATTCCATTATGCTTAGCGTTTCGCATCGCGTCACGAACGGCTTGATTAATAATTTCTACACCGATAACATGTTTTGCGTGTTTCGCGGCTAAGATGGCGATTGTTCCTATTCCGGTATAAGCATCAAGAACAATATCATCTTTACTCATATCCGCGACTTTGATGGCGGCCGAATATAATTTTTCGGTTTGTTTGGGATTAATTTGATAAAAGGATTTTGAAGAAACTTGATAATTAATGCCAAGAAGCGAATCTTCAATGAAACCTTTGCCATATAAAATGTTTTCATAGTTTCCTAAAATAACATTTGTGTCACGCTTATTAATGTTTTGAACAATCGTCGTGATTTCTGGATGTTTTGCAGTCAAAGCAACAACAAAATTTCTTTGACCCGGAAAACTATTTACGTTTGTGACCAGCACGACCATAATTTGCTTTTTATAGTAACTAGTCCGAATTAGAATGTGGCGAATGACTCCGGTCCGTTTATCTTCGTCATAAGGATCGACACGTATTTCTTTCATTAGTTCGCGTATTGTTTGTAAAATTGGCGAGGACCTCTCGTCTTCGATATAACATTTTTCAATCGGAACGATAACATGACTATTAGCTTTATAAAACCCAGTAATGATTTTTCCGCTTTTGTCCTTCGCAACCGGCATTTGGATTTTATTGCGGTAAAAATAAGGATTTTCCATACCGATGACATCATTAACTTCGACGTCTATCTTCGCGGCTCTTAAAAAGGCTTTCTTTACTTTGCTCTTTTTAAAAGCGAGTTGGGTTTGGTAATTAAGTTGTTGAAACTGACACCCACCACAAGAGGTGCACACTGGGCATCTTGGTTGAATCCGATCTTTAGATTGAGTGAGTAATTTCTTTATTTTTCCAAAATAGGAACCCGCTCGTACATAAGTTATTTCAACTTCGGCTTCTTCACCGGGAAAGAGACCATCGACAAAAACGATGCCTTTTCCAAATTTAGCGACACCTTTGCCCTCAAATGAGAGATCAATACACTTTGCGGTAACGATTTGGCCTTTCATAACGTCATCATTATATCTTATTGTTCGCTTAAATAGCGAAAGAAAAGCGCCCTATTAGGACGCTTATTAAAAAGTGCTGTGTTTTACTCGATAACAGGACCCAAAACTTGAATTGGAACTCCGCGCCAATTTGAATCTGCAGATCTTAAATTCAAATTTTGGATGCCAACATAAATATAAACAACTGTACCGGCGTACTCATCAAGCCAGTTAAAATCGCTACCGCTATTTTGTGAATAAAGTGGCAGTTTTTTCGTGGCATCATCCGGACTTACTAAATCGTAAGATATCGCATACTGGCTGACATTTTTGACAACACGAGCAGCAACTTTATACATTATGCTCGAAATGTTTGTTGATGGAGGTGTCGCGACAATGTTTTCGATTGTGCTTTCGATGATTGGTTCTATTGGCAATTGATAAACGTTTGTATCAAGATGGTCAACTGTCACATCCGTTAATTGCAAATCGCCTTCGTAGTTTTCGCTTACGGCGTTTTCGGCATCTTTGATGTAGTGAGTAATTGTTCCAGTCACCACCACTTTATTGCCGTGTTCCACTAACGCGAGATTTGCCTGCGTGGCTGCGCCGTTATAAATAAACAATGTGTCCGATTCATCGATTAAGAAAAGACCTTGTTTAGTCATCGAACTCTTATATGTAACCCGAGCGACAATCGCTTGCACGGTAACGACTACGCCATTATTTTTACTCTTGGCCTCATTAAGTGAAATTGCGTCATATTCATTCGGTTCGCGAATCGCGACGGTTTTACTCACAGTCGCGCTTTCTCCGCCATAATATGCAGTCGCGGTTACTTCCAAAGTTCCGAGAACATCAACATGGAAAACGAGAACGTTATTATCTCCACTTTGTGAAATTGTGACTTTTGTTGACGATGAGGAATATTCTCTCGTCAAGCCACTTAGAAGTTCATCATCGATTGTGACTTCTTTCGTGGTCTCAACATCAAAGGAATCAGCAATTTCATTTATCGCTCTTTGCGCACCAAATTCGGCTTCTTGAAGCGATGTAACGCTTATTTCTTCGATAAATTCAACCGGATTCATGCGCCACATACCGACACTAGGCTTTCCAAGACTAATAATCATAATCATTTCAACGGCTTTGCCATCATAAGAATCGGTCCAATAGTAGTCTTTGCCGTTTGATTGTGTATAAGCTAGTAAACTATCGACGCGATTTAAATCAGCGACTGAATAATTAACATAGGAAACGTTATCATGACGATGATAATGTCCCCTCACCCGATAAATGTTACCGGTAATGTCACTCGTCAGCGGAATTTCGTTGATTTCGGCAATTGATAATTCGTTGATTGCTGTCTCTGGTATTGGACTGATTGTGGAATTCATATTGATAAAATCAGGATTAATCAGTTGCTGCATACCAATGTAACCCGTCGATGCCGCTGAACCAGTATCGGTTTCAGGAATGTAATAGGCCTTCGTCCCCACCATCGTCACCGTGTTTCCTTTGGCGACCGCCTGAGCGGCTTGCTCACCATAAACATAAATTGATCCTGTTGCATCAGCGAGCCAGAAGCCAGTGACGTAAGGTGTTGATTGTCCGGTATAATTTAGATTCACGACAACACCCTGAACGCGAACTTCCACTCCGACTTGCATATCGCGAATTGAAGATATATCAACGTTTTCACTCACTTCCGTCGATGAAGGGGAAGAATCGGAAGATGATGAATCAGTTAATGTATTAGTGTCCGATGTTGACGTATTATCACCGCATGATGCGATTAGTAACGCCCCAAATAGAATTAAGATTAGATTAAATTGTTTCTTCATAATTAAATTATTAACTATTGTTAATTCCTTTCCAAATCATTATGACTAAGTAATGAGATGAGCATTATTTCAATAAAAATCACCAACCCCTCCGCAATATGTTAAAACACTTATTGGGGGAGTTAGTGGTTACTAACTATAGATAATTTAGCATTTAGAAATTTTATTATCAATAGTTCGATTGTTATAAATAGTGGGTTTTTGCCATCATTTTTTATTTTATTAACGAATAATCATTGCTATTATGTATTTATCAAGAGGTAATATTTATGAAAAACCACAAGACTTTGTTACTAATTTCATTCATTGGTATGGGCATTTTAGGACTCGCGTTTATCTATAATATCATTTTCGCGTTAGCCACAAATCTCGCTCCCGCCATAACCGTCAACATCGCCATCTTTTTCTTACCGATGCTTGTTGCTCTATTCCTTGTGCCTTACGGCCTTAAAAAAGAAAGTAGACAACTCATTTACGTCGGTAACATGCTCGGCGTAGTATCGGCGGGTTTACTCTCATATCAATTAGCCCGTTTATGCTTTACCACCACACCTGGGCTTATTATCCTTTTAACAACCGTGTGGTCCCTTATTTTGTTAGCCGGTTCGCTAACGATGATGGCTTATAGTAAGAAAGCTGATTTCACTCCAATCCATATTATTTTAACTATTGTCGCCCTCGTTGGAGTCGCGGCGAGCGTCATCACCAATTTAACATTCTCACTAGTTAATTCAATTCGCATTTCGAGCGGCATTCCATTTGGTAACTATGTTTCAATCGGACTCGCTTTCTTGGCAATTGCTCCAATCGTCTTCTTCACCTTTACCCTTAAAGATGAAGCCAGATTAGTGAAACTAGAAGTACCGGAATGGGTAAAACCCGTTAAGGCAGCTCCCGCGCCTAAAGCGGAGCCGAAAGTTGATAATAAGAACGATGAATTAAAGGTAGCAGTAGCTTCTGAACCAGCCGAAAACAAAGAAGAAACGCCAAAAGCTTAATCATTCTCAAATTAATAAAAAGGCGAGTAAATCGCCTTTTCTAATGTTCGAAATTCTATTCAAAAATGATTAGGGCTGATTATCATGTGAGGGGAAAATTGCCTGAATCGTTTCATATGAACCTGTGAAGAAATACAAATTGTCGTTATGCGCGTGATAATTGTAGTTAACGTTTCCACCCGGGGTCCATACTTTATAAAAGTATCGTCCACATTCTTCGGCACTTCCGAAAATTATTACTTCAACGAATCTTTCGCTCTGATTGATATAACCGACATAACGTTTAACGACATTAACGTTAATTCCATGGTTTGTATAAATTTGATTTTCCATGTAATCTAGCGAATCACGATCGTAATTCGAATTCAATTCATAGCCCAACTCTTCGAGTCGACTGACGACCCATTCTTCGGTTTTGCTTTGATAATCGCGGTAAGTGTCGAGATAGTCTTTCATTCCATCGGCCGCGGCGTCCAAGAATCCTTCAACAAAGGCCGTGTCTCCCGCAGCAATCGTGCCAGTAGAAGCAGTCGCATTACTAATTTCAGAAGCAGTACCGGCTTCGAGATCAAACGTCGCTTCGTAGTTAAAAGAAACGGTCGAAGATTGAAATCTTCCTTCTTCAAGTTCCGGAAAGAAATAACAATACTCTTCAACATCTAAAAGCGAGTGTCGGCTTTGCGCGACCGAACTACTATAGTCTAAGGCGACGTAAAGTTCGGTTGTACTAAATGAACTATTCGTGTTTTTATAGGCAAAGACGATGCTTTTCGAATCGTAAGTACCCACCGGAATCTCCTGTCCGCTTAGTTCGCCTTCGGTTTTTAAAATGTCGTAATCACCCAGGGGTTTACCACCACACCCGACTAATAAAAACGCCACCAGCGTTAACATAAAACAGCGTCGAAATGAGATTATGCGTTTGTTCATTTTTTGTTCCTCGTTACAAACATCTATTTTTATAATACTTGAACAATTAATCCGCTAGGTAGAATTTTTTTCACATTTGGAATGAAAAAATAAAAAGCGCCCTTCCTCTTAAGAGGTGTGAAATTATATTTCATAAGGCGCTTATAAGCTTAACTATTTCTTGACAAGTTCAGCAATGGAAGTCGCAAGCGAGGCAATGTTTTGGAGGTCGCTAGGAATAATAATCTTTGTCGCTTGTCCATCGGCCACTTTCGCTAAAGTTTCATAAGACTTCAATGTTAAGACGGCTTGATCGACTTTCGCATTCTTAAGCATTTCAAGACCGGCGGCTTCGGCTTCGCGAATAATTTTGATACCTTCAGCTTCAGCTTTCTTAACTTCCAAGATTGCTTGAGCTTCACCTTCGGCGTTACGAATCGCTGATTGTTTTTGGGCTTCGGCGTTTAGAATAACTGATTCCTTATCACCTTCAGCAACGAGAATCGCTGACCGTTTTTGTCCTTCGGCAAGCAAAATCTTTTCACGGCGTTCACGCTCGGCGCGCATTTGGCGTTCCATCGCGTCACGAATATCCTTCGGAGGAAGAATGTTTTTGACTTCAACGCGGTTGACTTTAATACCCCAGGCATCCGTAGCTTCGTCGAGAATACTTCTCATCTTGGTATTAATAATGTCTCTTGAGGTTAATGTTTCATCAAGGTCAAGATCACCAATAATATTACGAAGGGTGGTAGCTGAGAGGTTTTCAATCGCCGAAATGGGATTAATAACTCCGTAGCAAAAAAGTTTTGGGTCAGTTACTTGAAAGAAAACAACGGTGTCGATTTGCATCGTCACGTTATCTTTGGTAATAACTGGTTGGGGTTCAAAATCTTTGACTTGTTCTTTCGTCGTCACCCGTTGGGCAACGCGATCGAAAAAGGGAATGAGCATGTGAATACCAACACCCCATGTGGTTAAATAACCACCTAATCTTTCAATAACATATTTGTCCGTTTGACGGACGATTTTAATACAACTAATAAGTATGATTAGAACAACTACTCCGACAATACTTAAAACGACAATGCCCCAAGTGGGCATACCGGCTAAAACGATAAGATTCATCTTAATTACCTTCCTTTCCGTTTTCGGCTTTTTCAACAATCAATTTATTACCGTCGATGCCAATGATGGTCACGACTGATTGTTCGTCGAACACTTCGCCTTTGTTTTTGGCAACGGCCGTCCAAATCACGCCATTGAGTTTCACTTCCCCATAAGTTAACTCGCTAATAGCTTTGATTACGACGCACTTCTCACCGATTTTTTCTTCGATATTGGATTTAATTTCCTTTTTAAACAAATACCTTTTGGCTAAAGGACGAATCGCGAATATCAGGACAAAGGCCACAACTAAAAAGACAATGATTTCAACCCAGAAGGGAATTCCGGGAATAATCGAAAGAATTATGGCTAACAACGCCCCTGCCGCAAACCAAATTGAAACAAGATCTGGTTCAATTGCTTCAATGATTACGGATAAGACAAAAATGCCGAGCCAAATCCATATCATGATTTCTTCAATTGTCATAATGATAACCTCCATAAAAAATATACATTAAATCGAACGTATTAACAATTGATATAGAATATTTCGTATACTATTTTTGCATATATGCAAGCCAAATGGCGTTCAAGTATGCCAAAATAATTACATATAAAAATTTTAGGAGCACCATTATGGAAAAAAACAAAGACCACAAACTTAAGCGAATTTGGATTGCTACCTTATTAATTATAAGTTGGAGTTTATGTTTAATTACTGTTAATTATCCTGATGACCATGTTCTTGGATACAATCCAATTTTAATGTATGTTCTTTATTCACTGATGGCGATAGTTTCGATTGCATCGTTAGTACTCATCCTGATTAAGAAACCTTATTTAAGTGATATCTTATCAACTGCATCATTAGTTTTTTACTTCACCCTTTCCGGTATCATCTTCGTTAAACGCCTGCTTGCGGGATACGTTATGTTTTTACCCATGCTGACTATTTCGTTATTCATTCTTGCGATTATTGCAAGCGCAACAGTAATTTTGCTATCAATGAAAAGGAGAAGAGAAGGCTATTTTATAGCCATCATTTCTTATTCCTTTTTCTCGTTATCCGTCGTCCTTGAATCTTACCCCGTGGTCTATGACCAAGTATCAGAAGTATATGGAAATATTAAAATAGTTTACTTTGTTGCCATTATCACGGCTTCTATACTTGGAATTATTAATTTCGCGCAGATGTATAAAGAACACAAATAAAAAAGCCGCTGTCTGCGGCTTGTCTTTAAATTAGAAAATTGAGTGCGCCCATTCAGGATGATCGACGAATGGGTTGCGGTTGTGTTGGTAACTATCGTAAATAATATTGTTGCGGTTCATTTCGAATTCGTCGACAGGATCTAGTTCGTGCCACTCTAATAAAGTATTTAAGTGTCCAAGTGTTTTTCCGGTGCCAGGATAGGAGTTGACCAATGTACAATTCGTATTGTAAACAACCGCCATGTAGAAACAAGCTCTGGCGACATCACCTTTATCGTGATCGACTGGTTCGTAAATTCCATTAAGCTGACCGCCACTATATTTACCAGAATTAAGTCCACGATAATCTTGTCCGTATGAACCACTTGTGGCGTTACCAAAATTGCGTGAATTCCGCCAAGAGTTATTGTTTGGCTTATCAGAAGCGCGCAAATGATGCAAATCAGATCCCGGTTTGTCGTTATTGTCAAAACCGCCGTGCGACTTCGCCCAAATGTGCTCACGATCCCAAATAGTATTATTATCGTTAAAACGAGCTGCACTTGATGTTTTAAAATTATATGAAGCATAAATTAAACGCATGTACGGATTTGAGTCAGATACATTCGGAGAAAGACTCCAGTCGCGATCGGTTTTTTGCATAGCGCTACGCGCTCCGTCATAGGATAGTTTAGTGTGGCTCGAAACAATTGATCTAAGTTGTGCACTCGTCGGATTACTGCCTAAAGTGCTGTAATAACTAGCGTATTGTGAAGGCATCTCATAGTGATCGCCCGTCGAAGTAGAATCGCTCGAAGACGAAAAATTGGACGTAGACGTATTTGATGAGCTGTTACTAGTATCAGAAGATATATCACCGCTAGTGTCGGCAGAAG
>JBAYBO010000042.1:0-9123 GCA_041669225.1 Bacilli bacterium
CATTTTTCCAAAAATCGAGTTTCATGCTCTTGATATTATTTTCGCCAAGAGCTTCATAAGATACGGAAGCAACGCCGCTCGTTGGCACCCAGCCATTATCGTATTTGCTGGCAATCCAAAGTTCTTGTAAATCAGTATTCGTTTTATCTTCGACATCTTCTAAAGTAATCGAACTTGGAGCCGCTGAAACAACCGGGCAACTTTTTACAATACTTTCGCCAACATAATTAATTTTATTTTCGGCATCAAATCCGGCACTTGCGCGTATCGAAACAATCCCTGACTCAGTAGCAGTATAACTTGTTTCTTCGATTATGACATATTCGCCACCGCCAAAACTGATTTCAGTTTGATAAGCAACAGCCGTCCACGATACTAACATGCCATCTCTAGATAAATTGGATAAGGAGATAGCTGACGTCGAATAGGCATAAGGAAGGCTTGGTTCACTATCACTATAATTAGTGCCGTCACCAATCGCTTTTACAACGATTGAATAACTGCCAATATCATCAACAAAAGCATAATCAGTCGCACCTACGTATTCGCCATCATTAACTTTTAGTTGATAACTGACGGCATTTTCAACATTATTCCAAATTAAGCCATCGTTATCCTCATTAAGAGTGAGAACAGGGGCTATTAACTGAACGGGTTCTGGTGTTGATTCGCTCGGTGTGCCTGAGCTAACGTCAGGTGATGATGAAGTGTCAGGACCGTTATTACATGATGGAAGCAGTAGACCTAAAAGGATGATTGGTAGGAGAACGAGTTTTTTTCTTTCCATTGCTTTTTCCTTTCTGTGAATCGCTTTAGAAGAAGTTAGTAATTAGTTTTTTAGTTAATCGCACACGCTGGTGAAACACAATCCGGCCTCACACTCAAAAGCGCGATGCGTAGAAAGCGTTTACAAATCTGCCTTCATTTTTGCCTCAAAAGGCTTTCAAGTCAACGCTGCAAGGCAATTTTTACGTAAACAAAATAGCTATTTTTGTAAACATATAGCGAAGTTTACAAGAATTTTTGTGACATAACTATAAAATTGTTAAAACATCAACATTCAAAAGAGGCACAGAATATAATAATCAAGTAATACTTGAAGTAATTAGATAAACGATTTTGAGAATATGTTTTGTCTCTTTTGACGTCGGGCCTTGTTCACTGTTTTCTTCATAAGAGAAGCCTGGTGAGACATATCTCACCTTACGAACGTCTTTTTTTGTAAAATACGCATACCACAGTGCTGCTAATAGATATCGTCCCTTTTCGTTGGCATGAAAACCGTCTCGATTAAAAATATCACCATATTCCTTACGTGCGAGCATAAAGGCATCCGCGCTTGGTATAATTCTTTGAATATTAAGGTCTCGGGCGAACTTACCATATGACTCATTAATTCTTTGAAACATTAAATCTTGATCAAAACGATACTTTTTGAATTGCTCATCACGATAATAAGAGGCGTAAGACCATGTTTTGTGAATGACAAACTCAGCGCTCGTAAAATCTTTGACAAAGTTAAACAATTCTATACCGGGGACAAAACTTTCATAAACACCGCTGTTACCACTATTTTGCTGAAAGGTGATATAATCCCATTTTTCATCATTTATCGCTTCTCTAAGCGACACGCCATACTTATGCATAACACCATTTTTGAAATACTCATAAGGAGCGAGGTTACTCTTAAAGAAAACGAGATGCTGCTCTAATGAGCAACCGCCGAAATGAAGATTACCAACAATAATTTCTTGTTCGCCACATAGTGAAAACTGATGCAGATAAGTTGTAGCATCGACGGAAAAACTATTTCCAATCGCTAATATCTTAATTGGTTTCATCGTTAAAATTATAGCAATTGCCGATGTAAAAGGAACATAAAAAAAATGGAATCCGTTAATTGGATTCCACTTCGTTTACTTCGACTTCGATTGTTTTGTTTTCGTCAGCATCAGTTTCTTTAATTGCCGACAAGCGAGCCTGCCGTCTTTGCTCTTTTTCGACGATACGATCCGCTCCTTTAGCGAAAACGGATAAAGTAATAACCGCCACTAACGCGCCGACAAGAAAGAAGATTAAACCCCATGCTCGCCAGTCCATATTAATTTTGGACCATTCGATCACGGCGTTCTGCGCTGTCAAAATCCAGTTGTCATCCGTGCTGACGCGAATATTGTCGCCAATAATATCAAAAATTATCAAAGCGGTTCCGATAAAAACAAGGATACCAGCGATGACATACCAGACGAATTCTTTTGTTGTAACTTTCATTTTCATAATTTTGCCTACCTATTCTACCATGTTAGAAAATCTTTTCTCAACAACAATTAATTAAGATTAAGCCTTTGCTGCCGGTTTCTCGGCAGATATTTTCGATTCTTGAAGTAATTCCTTGATGACGGGATTATACAAATCGCGCCACTTAAACTCAGTTTCTTTAACAAAAGCGGCAATTGCTTCTTTTGCTTCTTTAAAGACATCAACATAGTTCTTGCCGATGGGAAGATCGCGTTTACCGGAAATGTTTTCGATTACGGCAAATACTTTATCAACGAGTTCCATATATTCCAAATCAGTGGCTACTGAATTTTGGCGAGTGAAATTAAGCAGGTTGGTAACTTTGCTAATGTCGTTTTGAATGAAATTAGATTGCGGAGTGAGTTCGCCTTTAGCTTCATTCCGTGCTTTGTTATATTCAAAATATAATACTTCCAAATCATTAATCATTGTCATATAGACTAAACCACGATAGAAGCGTTCGTCGGCTTTAATTAAATCCTCGAGACGCTTGTCAAACTGATTGTTTTTCTTGGCAAAATCAACGTGTACGTTCGTGATACGCCTAATTTCTTCATGAAGAATTAGCGTTTGTTCATAAATAGTGAGGTGCTGCGCGTGATCGACACGAAGACCATCTGGGGCAATTCGTAGAATTGTCGAATCATCACCATATAAGGTTTCATAAAAATCTTTAATGCGAGTCGTGAGTTTTTCCCCATTTTCACCCGCTTTGTCTAAAAAGATTCTTAAAGGCGTATTTTGTTCGATTTCGACTAGAATTCCCTTTTTCTTGAAATTAAAAAAATCAAGGTTGTATTCCTTCTTCTTGATTGTGTACTCCAAGGTGTCACGAATTATCGTGTTATAGTGGAGTAAGGTGACGATCGCTTTTTGAATGTTTTCCATGTGTTATTCCTCTTTCACAAATTGTTCTACGTCACTGAAGTGACGGATGCAGTGCTTTGCATATTTTTGCACCGACTTAGGCGCGTGCTTCATGCAGAAACTGTGTTCAAAGGTCGTAAACATTGAGATATCATTACCCGAATCGCCGACCACCACCACATCTTCGTGGCTTCTTTTTAGATAATCTAAGTAAAATTTTATTCCTTCGGCTTTACTGCAGCCGCGAGGGGTGATTTCGATAAACATTCCAATCCAGCTAGCTTCGATTTCAGGATATTTTTCGCGTAGCTTCTTATTGACTTCTTTGGCTCTTTTCTGCGCTTTCTTACAAAGGCCAAAGTAGATCATCAATTTGTAGACTTGCCCTTTTTCTAATTCTTCATAAAATATTTCGTCGCTGTAGATATAGGGTTCACGATATGCTCCCTGCGTAAGATAGTATAAACGGTTAACGATGTTTTTAATTTTGCTCTTGTGACGGTCATGTGTCACGAGATTTTGATTTTTGCTCATCAACAAATAACCATGAGGGTCATAGTCACGATTAATTTCTTCAATAATCTGTTGCATACGGAGTTTAGGAAGAAATAGCTCGCGAATGATTTGGCCATCACAAGATATATAAGCGGAATTGCAACTAATAACATCAACGGGACGGTCGATTTTTTCGACGACTTTGTTTGAGAAGAAATAGTTACGGCCGGAAACGATAATGACTTTACCGCCTTCATCGATGTAATTACGAATAAAATTCATGTTGCGATTAGAAATCATCGCGACACGACGTTTAGGATAAAAGAGGGTACCGTCTAAATCGGTGGCAATAATCTTTTTCATTCGCAAGTATTTTATACTTAACACCCAGATTTAACAAGACATAACCCGTTTTTCTAAAAGAAAAGAGGCACGAGGCCTCTTCTTAGTAACTATCTTTTCAACTATTTTAGTTGATTTTCCGCTTGAATAACGCCGATACCGCCATCAACCCGGTGATAGACAATCGAGACGCGGTTATCATCGCTATCTAGATAAATGAAGAAATCATGACCGAGAGCATTCATTCTCGTTACGGCTTCATCGATTTCCATCGGTTCGAGGTAAATTGATTTGGTGCGAACGACCGATTCAGTTTCGTGAATGTCCTTTTCGGCCTCGAAATTTTCAAAAGCGATTGATTTACCGAGTCCAAGACGCGTTTTTGAACGATCCATACGAGTTTTTAATTTCCGCATTTGCCCCTGTAACTTATCAACGGCTAGGTCAACTGCGGCATAAAAATCTTCATGTTTAACTTCAGCGCGGAAGTCAAGTTGAGGAGTAAAAATTGTGATTTCGACTTTGGCCCCATCCTTGTAGGTTCTGACGACGGCACGACAAACGACATCTTCGTTGATTAGGAAGTATTTGTCCATACGCGAAAGCTTCTTCTCGATCGCCGCGCGGATACCTCCGGTAATCTCGACGTTTTTGCCAATGATTTGATACTTCATCATTGTCCTCCTTAAATTATGTGTATGTTTATCGCCTATTTTTATTATCGCAAAAAAACGACGTAATAAATAGACAAAAGCATAACTATTTACGTCTTTTATTAATAAGTACGCTTAATTCTTTCGGGGTTTTCTTTTTTTATGAGGCTTTTTATTTCTTCGACTTTATCAAGTTGTTCCCAAGGAAGCCGCAAATCGGGACGCCCAAAATGTCCATAGGCCGATAATTTTTGATATTTAAAAGTCGGCTTGTTAAGAGAAAATTTTTGAATGATGGCCCCGGGTCGAAAATCAAAGAGTTGACGAATCGTTTTCAAAATGAAGTCGTCAGTATATTTCGCGGTATGAAAGGTCGAAAGATTAATGCTTAACGGCTCTGATACGCCAATAGCATAACCAAGCTGAATTTCCAGACGGTCGGCAACGCCAGCCGCCACTAAGTTCTTTGCGACATAGCGAGCCATGTAAGCACCACTACGATCAACTTTGGTTGCATCTTTACCAGAAAAAGCTCCGCCGCCGTGTTTTGCCGAGCCGCCATAGGTGTCGACGATAATTTTACGACCAGTCAAACCAGTATCACCCATTGGCCCACCAATTGTGAAACGGCCAGACGGATTAATTAAATATGCAAAGTCGGTCTTAAGTCCAAATGAAGCAACAACTGGCATCATAATTTCTTCACGGACAAAGCGGAGAAATTCATTCCTGTCATAACCGGGATCATGCTGAATCGACATTAACACTGTTTCAACGCGAATATTATTTGGATCGCTATAATCAACCGTCACTTGTGACTTCATATCAGGACGAGCGTAAGGAAATTTACCTTCTTTGCGCATTTTACTCGCCACTCGGACAAGTTTCTGAGCAATCGAAATTGGAAGCGGCATGTAGCCTTTTGATTCTTTTGTGGCATAGCCAAACATGATTCCCTGATCGCCCGCACCAATATCAAGTAGGTTGGGACCATGCTTGATTCCTACGGCGATATCAGGAGACTGCGTTTTGACTCGAACATCAATTACGCATGTATCGGCGCCGATTCCTAAGTCGGGGCTCGTATAGCCAATCTCGCGAATGACTTTGCGAGCAATTTTTTCGTAATCAGGTATTTCTTTACAAGTTATCTCTCCCCCGATAATAACGTATTCCGTCGTCGCAAAACATTCACAGGCGACTCTAGCATTTTCGTCGTGTTCTAAGCAGAAGTCTAAAATGGCATCGCTTATACGATCGCATAATTTATCGGGATGTCCCTCGGAGACGGCTTCGCTCGTAAATAAGATTTTTTCGTTCATGATGTGATCCTTTCTAAATAAAAGACTTCCCACTAAGGAAAGCCTTCTCAGGTTATCCTTTGACTTATCGCTCGGAGCGTGGGACTCCGCTAAGGAAGAGCACTTACTACTTTATCGTAGAGTTGCTACCGTGATTTCTCATCCTTGCGTCACGGTTCTTGATAAGACAAATTGATATTGTCGTAGTTATTTTAGAAATAAAATATCGCTTAGTCAAGAGCTATACTTAAATTATTTTATAATTTCCCCATAAAGTGGAGTATTCATGTCATAAGATGCATTGGCGGCATTGCTCTCATCAGTGTCAATGTGCACGGCGGTAGCAAAACGATCGCTGACGCGAACGACGACATCTTTAAAAATAATGCCACGCTCAGGAGTATTGACATCAATCATGATAATATCTCCGCTTTTGACACCGGCTTTTTTTGCATCTTCAGGCGTCATGTGAAGATGACGTTTGGCAATAATTACCCCTTCTTCGATTTCGATACTTCCCCGCGGTCCAACAATTTTTACTGGAGCACTTTTGGCGACATCTCCCGATTCACGAATGGGGGCGACCATCCCCAAAGTCCGGGCATCAGTCATCGATACTTCAACTTGGGTTTTGGGACGTACGGGTCCTAGGACAACAACATTTTTAATCGTTGCTTTTGGTCCAACGACATCAAGTCTGGTCGTGCTGACGTACTGACCGGGTTGTGACAATGGTTTTTTCTCTTCAAGCGTAAAACCCTTACCGCACAAAATTTCTAGATGTTCGGTGGTAAGGTGGATGTGTCGGGCACTTGTTTCAATTAATACTTTCATATCTAGCTCCTATAAGATTCTCAATTATTTTACCACAATTATAGCGATGAATTAACAAAAAAACCTTTCTTTCTTTATTTTAATAATAAAGTCGGTTTATAATGGCGAAAGGGGAGGTAAAAATAATGGAAAAAGAAAATGTTTCAACCGCAATGCTTGAAGAACTCATAAAAAACCGTCAGGTTGCTAAACTCCGACAATTGTTTGAATCCGTCCCGACAATCGACCTTGCTGAAGTCGCCAATGACATTGATGACATCCGCGATTTGGTTTTCATTTTTAAAACGGTAAAAAGCGATTATACAGCAGAGTTTTTTACCGACTTGTCTTCAGAAATTCAAGAGAAGCTAATTCATCTTTTTACCGACACCGAACTAGTAACCCTCGTTAACGCGTCATACACCGATGATATCGTCGACTTCATGGAAGAAATGCCTGCCAATCTCGTGTCAAGAATCTTAAAAGTAGTTGATAAGAAAACTAGAAGCGATATCAATCGCCTGCTTAACTATAAAGATAACACGGCCGGTTCAATCATGACGACCGAATATATCGAATTGAGCAGTGAAATAACTATCAAGGATGCCATTGAAAAAATTCGCACAATTGGGCAAGATGCTGAAACAATTTACACGATATTTATTATTGATAAAAAACGCAACTTTATTGGTACAGTTGACTTAGACCAATTTGTCTTCTCCAAGCCCGAGCAAACACTTGATGAAATCGCCGATAAAGCAGCGATTACTGTCGGTGTAAATACCGATCAGGAAGATGTCGCTTCAATTTTTAAACGCTATGATTTAAATGCGATACCGGTCTTAAACGAAGACCAAAGACTTACGGGTATTATCACGATTGATGACATCGTTGACGTCATAGAACAAGAAGCGACTGAAGACATGTCAAAAATGGCCTTAGTCACTCCTCTTGAAGATTCATATAAAGATACGGGCGTCATCAAAATGGCTCTTAAAACCACCCCGTGGCTGCTCGTCTTAATGGTTTTAGCTGTTTTCTCCTCAATGGTTCTTTCCTCTTTTCAAGATGAGATGTCATCGCTCGCCATTTTATCGGTATTTATTCCTGTCTTAATGGGCACAGCCGGTAACTCAGGTGGTCAAACGATTGCCTTAATGATTCGCGGTTTAGCCGTTGGTGAATTTACTCCAAAAGATTTCCGTCATATTTTGTGGAAGGAATTTCGAGTTTCTTTGCTAGTTGGATTAATGGTTTCTGTATTCTCGTTTATTTGGTTTATTATCGAAATGTATCTAGGTATCATTTTCTATGAACCGACCGGTATTGTCGGTGCGGCTTTACTCATTGAACGAATGAAAATTAGCGGTCTTGTTTCCCTAACTTTATTGATTACAATAATCCTATCAAAACTTCTCGGGGTCACGATTCCTTTGATCGTCAAAGCCATGAAGAAAGACCCGGCTTTAATTAGCGCGCCATTTATAACCACGGTTGTCGATGTCACAGCTTTATTAATTTACTTTTTCATCACCACACAAATTTTCCAATTAGTCTAATTGATATTTGTTTAATATTTATCTATAATTACTTTCGCTGTCTAGCAAGAGTGCGCTGGTGGCGGAATGGTAGACGCGTACGTTTGAGGGGCGTATAGGGCAACCTGTGTGAGTTCAAGTCTCATTCAGCGCACCACTTTACAAAAAAGACCGACATAGTCGGCTTTTTTTCATATTAGCTGATACAGGTTTGATACAATTTTGGCTACTTTTCTCTTTTTTTCATATCAATAAATCCGGCAACATATCTATTAATCTTTTCATTAACAATTTTCTTGGCATTAGCATAACTATGGAGATAGTACTTTTCAGTAACCGATTTCGTAGAATGACCCATCAATGTAGATATATCTTCAGATGAGATTTGCACCTGATTATTTAGAAACGTCGCAAAGGAATGTCGCAGCTCATGAGGATCTATCTGAGGAAGTCCGGCCAATTCTGCAGCAGCATCCAATCTTCGTTTAATCATTGTTGAACCAATCGGCGTTTCTCTTTGCTTTTTCTTTTTAAACCCTGAAGGAAACACCAACATTCCAGAAAACGGACATTTTGATTCATCGCGTACTTTTGAAAGCAAAGCCAAAACGATATCAGGAATAATTAACGTCCTTCGCGATTTAGCTGATTTAGGAGTCAAGAAAACCGTCTTCTTTTTCCCAATCTTGCATGTTGCTTGCCTATAAATAATCATCTTCTTATCTTCTAATAAAACTGAATCATCCCAGGATAATGCGCGGATTTCTGAAACACGCAACCCCATAAAAAAGATGATAGAAAATATTGTTAAGATAC
>JBAYBO010000043.1:0-9037 GCA_041669225.1 Bacilli bacterium
GGACAAACGGAATAATCGGAATATATTGAATGGCTAAAAAGCGCGTCAAGATAATGACTAAGGCAATAAAGATGCCGGATAAGGTAATTTTTTGTACAGTATCTAGTTTCATAAGTTTACCCTACCCTCGTATTTGTCTTCCAACTAATGCGGCAAAAGCTAATGAGCCGGTGACGAGAATAATATCGTCTGGATACTTTTCCTGTAAGTCTTTTAAGGCTAAAACGTAATCATCATAAAAGGGATACTCATCTAGATAAAAGAAATACTCTTCTTTCGTTCTTGCTCGTTTATGGTCAAAAGTCGTTAGAGTAAGTGAGACCGCATCTTTACTTAATGAGGTCAGCATCAACGAATGGTTTTTGTCGCGAAAACACGCGAAGAGAACATGAACCGGTTTTGTCTCCGTTTCGTTAATTGTTTGCATTAAATTTTCAATTGCCTCTGGATTATGCGCACCATCAACAATGATATTGTCCGTAATTCGCTCATAACGGGCCGCTAAGGGCGAAACGAGCAATCCATGACGAACATTATCTTCGTTAACTTTAAACGTCTCAGCAAGGATTTTTGTGGCTTCGATGGCCAAGCAGGCATTCTTGATTTGATATTTAGCTTTTGTGTTAAGCTTTAAGTCGTGATAGGGTCGGTAATCAAAGATAATCGTGTCTCCAACTTTATCATTATGATAATCGTCGACGATATATACTGGCGAACGGCATTCTTTCGCCGTCTCACGAATGGCGAATAAGGCGCTTTCATCAAGCGAGCCCACTAAGACGGGAGAGTTATTTTTAATAATGCCTGATTTTGATTTAGCAATTTCGCTGACGGACTTACCTAGATAATTTGTATGTTCAAGCGAGACGCTGGTAATAATGGCAAGCACATTATTGAAAATATTCGTCGCGTCGAGATAACCGCCCATTCCGACTTCAATAATTGCCAAATCAGGCTTTTGTTCATTAAAGTAGGCAAACGCTAAATAGGTTTGAATTTCAAAAGATGTCAGCTCATATTTAATAAAATTTGCTTCTTGTTCATTAAATAGTCTTAGAACATCTTCATCTTTAATGTGTTCATCGCCCAATGCGATCATTTCGTTCATGCTTTCAAAGAAAGGCGAAAGATATGTTCCGACTTTGTAACCAGCGTGCTGATAAATGCTTTTTAAATAATTAACCGTCGAACCCTTGCCATTCGTGCCGGTCACGTGAATCGAAGGAATAGTAAAAGAAAAACGAATCGCTTTTAGAAAGCGGTCAAAATTATAACGGTCATAACTAGATAAATCACGCTCAAGAAAGAAAGCATTCAGGTCATTAATATTGTTCATGATTAATCACCCATACCGTTATTTTTGATGACGCGATCAATCATCCGTTTATCATCACGGGCTTTAATCGCCTCGCGTTTATCATAGTTCTTTTTGCCTTTGCCTAAAGCAATCTCGACTTTGACAAGACCATGTTTTAAATATACTTTCGTCGGCACAATCGTAAAGCTTTTTTCCTCGGCTTTTTGTCGGAGGCGAATAATTTCCATTTTATGGAGCAAGAGTTTTCTCGTTCTTAGAGGGTCGTGATTAAAGATATTGCCCTTATCGTAAGGAGCGATATGCATGTTTAAAAGAAAAGCTTCGTTATTGTTGAAGATGACATAGGAATCATTAAGCGAAGCACCGTTATGACGTAACGATTTAATTTCCGTGCCTCTTAGTTCAATTCCGCATTCTAAAAAGTCACTCAGAAAGTAATTGTAGTGAGCTTTGGAGTTTTTGACTAAAATCTTAATTCCTTCTTTTTCCATGCGTCCTGCTTTCGCAACAAAGATTATACATTACTTAGTAACAAGATTCACATATTAGAATAAATATGACAAAAAACACACTAGAAGTGAATCATTTATTCAGTTCCATCACGGAACAAGCTTAAATAATCTTCGTAAGCATAGATGCGATACCTTTTATCGCCTTCAATCTTCTTCAAAATGCCTAATTCCACAAACGTTAAGACTGCATTTGAAACTGTATTAAAAGCCTTTCCAATATTGTCGCTTGCCGTTTTGATATCAATAATCGGATGTGCTTCAAGATAGGTAAGAAAAAGGAGCGCCGTCTTGCGTGGCTTTGCGCTTATCTTATCAATCAAAACGAGATTTTTAGCTCTTAGTTTTAGGAGGCTGTCAATAGTTTGCAAGGCATGCGCGGCGGTCTGAATAACGCCTTCGACAAAAAAGCGAATCCAGCCTTCGTAATCGCCTTTGGTTCCGACCCACGTTAAACGGTCATAATATTCACTGCGATTTTTCTTTAGAAAATAGGAAAGGTACAAAATATTGTGGCTTAATAAGTTATATTGCTTTAAAAGCAAAGTAGTCAATAATCTTCCGACGCGTCCATTGCCATCTAGGAAAGGATGAATTGATTCGAATTGATAATGAATAAGGGCGATTTTGATTAAGGGGTCCGTGCCCTCTTCTTCGTGAATGTAGCATTCTAAACTGGCAAGAGCTAGATGCATGTCGCTGACATTCGGCGGGACATAGCGTGCGCTTTGTAGACTGCTTCCGACAGCGCCGATCCAGTTCTGCGTCTTGCGTAATTCGCCAGGTTGTTTATCTTGTCCGCGCGAGGAGGTCAGCAAAACAGTATGCATCTCGCGCATAAAACGTACAGAGATTGGTAGTTGTGCAATAAGCGAATTCGCGTGTTCAAGGGCTTTTAAGTATTGAATAACATCTTCGACATCGCGATTAACATTTGCCTTAATTCGCGAATCAAAAAGATCATCAAGCGAGGCCTGGGTGCCTTCAATCTGACTTGATAGAAGGGCTTCTTTACGAACATACATCGAAAGAAAAAGGGCTTGATTAGGGATTAAGGCTAAAATACCGTCTAATTTGCCAAAAAGGAGATATGCGCTTTTAAGAGATTCATTTAAGTTCGCATCGATGACAATGGTTGGAGACGGCGGCAAATCACTCGGCTTAAAAGATTGGTACGACAACTTACCGCTTAGATTGTTGACATATGTTCCTGATCTCTTCATAGTCACCTCGCAACTGAAATTACAATTATAAAGTAGTACCTTAATTTCATTTCGTCAAACAAACTGAAATAAGATGGCGGTTTTTCTTCTAATTTCATTTTGTGAGTTCGAATTAAAAATAAATTTAGGAAAATAAAGGTCACTAATCGCCGTTCTAAACAAGCCTACATGTTATTTAGTAATGGAAGGTTAATTCCTTGTATTGACATCACAAATTTGATTTGTTAAATTAAGTGTATCGTAATAAAGTGTATCGTAATACAGTTTGATTGGAGAAAGGTTATGTTTATTGGTAGAGGCGAAGAAAAACAGGTCATTATTGAAAGAATCGAAAATACTACATTTGAATTTGGGATTTTGTACGGACGGCGAAGAATCGGTAAAACAACATTGCTTAAAAACATTTTAGAAGAAAGGAAGGGCATCTATTTTGTCGCTAGTGAAATGGACTTCACATATAATCTAGAAGCTTTTTCTCGGGTAGTGGCGATATATTTCGATGAACCGGTGACATTTGATTCTCTGGAAATGCTTTTTGCCTATCTAAACAAAAAATCTCAACAAGAAAGACTTATTGTTGTCATTGATGAGTTCACCTATCTTTTTGCCAAAGAGAAAGGTATCGAATCAATGTTCCAAAACATTATTGATCATACGATAGAACATTCAAACATGGTCTTAATTCTCTCCGGCAGTCAGGTGGGAATGATTGAAGATGTAATCTCCTATAGCCGACCTTTATACGGACGTTTGACTTTTAAAATGAAGCTGGAAGCTTTTGACTATTACGACGCAGCTCTTTTTTATCCCAATTTTAGTACTGAGGATAAAATTATCGCCTATAGCATTTTCGGAGGCATACCCCATTATCTTTCGCGAATTGATGATGATTTACCAATTAAAGAAAATGTAATTAAACTACTGAGTAGTAAAAACGCTGATTTTAAAGATGAAATTAATTTTTTTCTAAAACAGGAGCTTCGATCCATCAGTGCATATGGGATGATTATTTCGGCGATTGCTGGTGGTGCGACCAAACTAAATGAAGTCGCCCAACGCGCACAAATAAAAGAAACAGGGACCGCAACAAAATACATTAATACGCTTCGCGATTTAAATATCATTGAAAAAGAGGTGTGTTTTGGCGAAAGGGAAAATTCAAAGAAAACAATATATAAAATCAAAGATAACCTATTCCATTTTTATTACTTATTTATTCAAAAGAATAAGTCACAAATTGCCATGACCGACGAAAACTATTTTTACGATACATTTATCAAACCAAATTTGGATACATATGTCGGGCATAAGTTCGAGATAATAGCTAAACAATATCTAATAAGAAAAAACAAAGAAAATCTAACCAATCCCTTTATTGAAGTTGCCCGCTACTGGGGTAATAACAAAGAATTAAAACGTGAAGTAGAAATTGACCTTGTAGTCAAAGGAAAAAACACTTTAGTCGTCTATGAGTGCAAATGGACAAATGATTTATTTAGACTCTCGGAAGTAAATAATTTACGAAAGAGCGCTAATCATTTACACCCAACATCGCTTCAGGCCTTTTCTAAATCGGGTTATAGTGATGAGGCAAAGAATGCTTTAGATAAGGCATATATACTTGATGATTTATTTAATTAGTAAGTTGGATTATATACTTGACCAACCAAGATGGTCGCTTCGTGATAAGTAACAGTAAAGACAAAGGGACGATCGAAAACAATTAAAGACTCATTATCGATGGGGGCAGATTCACCAACGCTGGTGATGGTTACAGAGGCTGAATAAATACCACCGAAATCAAAACTCATTGTCGAGAACTGCTCGATTGCCGTTACGACGAGAGTATCACTATTTAACAAACCGGCCGCCGCGCTATTATTAAAGACGCCATTTAACCCATAATCCTTAAAGGATTTCATTAAGTCTAAACGATTATCGATTTTAAAGTACGGAACCTTCGCACCTATTTGTGATTCTTTGGTGTGACCACTAGTAAGAACACTATCAAAGATATCGGAAGGTTCTTTACCAACATTAGGAAGAAAGAAGTTAACTCTCATGCTTTGTAAGCTAATTTCAACACCACGATAATCATCATTAGTTAAGGATAATCCGCCATGTTCGATAAAATCGACTTCTTTGTCAGTTTCGCTATGGAATGTCATTTTATGGTCACCGCCATTATATTCGGCCTCATAATCTTTGCTCGCGTTTTCATTCGCCCAAGTATTTTTAGCAAAATATGAAGAGACGATGGCCGCGACCGTATTTCCATCATCAATTTCAATTTCAGGAATAATCGGAAAACGATCTTTGGGAACATACATATTAAGCCATTCATTAATTAAAGCGCTTGTCGGCTTACGGGCGATGACGTTCGCATAGTAATAATTAGATAATACTTCGAGGAACTCATCACTTCCCTCTCTTAAATCATAAAGAATATCGTCATACCAAAAAGAGTTTAACGAGTAACCTGCGCTACTTCCCAAAACATCAATTACGTCTTTACTAACTTGGTTTAGTTCATCGACGGAGTCAACGCCGATTGCTTCTAATATCTCGCTTTGCGAAGTCCCGGTCGATATATAGCCTAAAATCGCGACATTAACAAAGGCATCAACGGGTGAAAAACTTCGCGCGTCAAAGTTTCCAGAAAACACTAATGGTGAAAAACTCGCAACAAAATTATTATAAACTTCTAAAGAAGAAACACGATAGTTGAACGAAGTATCACCGCTAGTCGCTCTCTCTGCAGGTGTATTCATGTAATAACTGGGTGGATTAGTCGCATCATAACTTTTAGGCCATAACGCCACGCCTAAAATAACACCTAAAGCCGCAACGCTGGTAAAAACCGGAACATAAATTGCCCATTTATGTTGGGGTTTAGGTGTCACTGGTGACGGTTCATTAAACATAACCTTGCCTTCGAAATCAAGATTCGGAGTTTTCTCATCCAAAATCTCGGAAGCTTGGTTTTTAAAGCGCTTGCGATAATTCATTGTTTGCCTCCTTGGTAATGCTCCTTAATTTTCTTTAAGGCTTTTTGATAGATTTGATAAACAGTCGATAAGGGGATGTCGGTTAACTCGCTTATTTCCTTAAAGCCGCGTTCATGGACAATTTTATAGACGACAATCGTATTTTCCAAATCACTTAAGTAATCGGCGATTTCGTCAAATAAGGTATAGCCTCGTTCTTCGTAACCATAAATGTCTAATAATGGTTCAATGCTTTCGACTCGTCTCATTTTTTTGATCTCATTAAGCGCGAGGTTTTTCGCCGTCATCGTGATGTAGGCATGAAAGCTATCGGGATCTTTTAGATTACCTACCGCTTCATATACTTTAATAAAAGTATCTTGCAGCAAGTCTTCGGCAACTGTTTCGTTTTTAACAATCGAAACGATGATGAAAAACAAAAGTTTTCGATAACTCACATATACTTGGTTAAAAGCGCTTTGATCTTGATTCATTAGATCGATAACAACTTTTCTTTTAACAAGCATCGAAGACCTTTCTCGTCTCCGCATATATAAAGACAAATAAAGCGAAGACTTTTTTATAAATATTTATTTATTGTTCAATATATGGTGTTTCAAATTCAGGAAGAAGTTCAATCTTTAACTCTTCTTTAGCAATATCTTCTTTGATTCTAATTAATATTTCTTCATGACTTAGTTCAAGTTCAAATGGTACGACAATCTCAAACATCGCGATTTTTTTATTCTTTTCTTTGATGATGCGAAAGTCATGCATCGACAAATCCTTCGATATATTAGCCAAAACCTTTTGGACTTTCGCCATCATCATGATTGTCTCTTCGTCATTAGGATCAATCGGATCCATGTGAATGACTAAATCGATATTATATTTGTCTTTAATCGTCGTTTCGATTTTGTCGACCATATTATGCGAGATAACAATATCGACATAACGGTTTACTTCGACGTGAACCGACATAAAGATTTTGGTCGGTCCATAAGAATGCGCGCGTAAATCATGGACGCCCAAGACGCCTTCAAAAGATAATATATCTTTAATAACCTTATTAACTAGTTCCTTATCCGCGGGTTTCCCAATTAAAGGATCAATTGTTTCTTTAATCATCTTAATGCCTGAATAGCCAACGATGATTGATACAATGATCCCAATGTAACCGTCAATGTTCCAACCAAGATAATAAGATACAAGCGCGGAGGCAAGAACCGCGGATGTTGCAAAGACATCCATCAAGGAATCCACCGCTGTCGCCTTTAAGGTGACGGAACCAATTAATTTACCAATTCGATAATTAAAGAAGGTTTGGTATATTTTTAACAATATGGCAATTCCTAAAATAATGAATGTCCATAATGTAAAGGTCGATGTTTCGTTACTAATAATCCTTTGGATTGATTGAACGAGCATGTTACCGGCGAGAACGACGATGACGATGCTAATAATAAGACCGGCGAGGTATTCTAATCTTTGATGGCCGAAAGGATGCTCTTTATCCGCTGGTTTAGCGGAAATTTTAAAGCCAATTAGAGCCACGAATGAATTACCAGTATCAGAAAGATTGTTAATCGAATCGGCGATAATCGAAATCGAACTGGCAATAATCCCAAAGATGAGTTTTGCCACAAATAAAATAACATTGGTAATAACACCAAAAAGCGAAGCGAGCTTACCATGCGCAGTTCTTACTTCTGGTTCTTTGACATTTTTATAATCTTTAATAAAGATTCGTCTAAGGAGATTTATCATAAAGTAATTATAGTTTATTCCTTTAGGGTTTCCATTACAATTTATTGCCACATATAGCAAAGCGCACTCACAAAATTGTGGGTGCGCTTGTAACTAATGTTTAGGTAGTTTAGAAAGTTTCTTTTTTCTTTCGAAGGAAGTAGAATCCCGCAATTGTTGATATTCCAACCAGACCAATTATCGCGCTGGCAATCAAAGCTGATTTGGAAGTTTCTTCCGGATTGCTTTGAATTCCTGATGGCGATTGGGCGGCAACCCAGTTAGCTAAGTAAGCTATTCTCGCCCTGGCATTAACAAATACAGTTCCTGAATTTGATGTAAACTCCGCTTTAGCAAGGTCACTCATGGCCGCATATTCGGAATCTAGTTCACTCTTAACGGCGACGCAATTACCTTCAGCATTATTTCCGATGCCGGTCATAACGTAGTTAGCAAATGAGGTAGCCTGTTGTAATGGAGTGAAGTCTCCGCTGACCCATTCTTGTGATCCGGGAGTGTAGGAATACACACCGATATCACCAACGCGACAACGAATCTTAGTGGATGCAGAGTTAAGTAATAAAACTCCAAATCTAACCGATGTGCCAAGACTCGATTCGCCAGCATATGATATTTCATTCCAAGTTTCGCCATCTGACACGGTTGTTTCTTGAACAGACCCAAGAATTGAGTAAGAACTTCCACTATTGGTAGAATAGACGACATAGGCATCCATTACTTTTTCAGTAATGAATTTCATTGAGAATTTTGCGGCATTTGTGACATTGAAATTCATGCCAATATAAAGAGCACCACCATCATAGTTTGGTAAAGTGGAATAACCACTCATACCTGAAATATAGGCGGGAACTGGCTGTAATGTTTGCGTATTAACACCGAGGTTAGCACCTGTGATAGTGCTCGTTGTTCCAGTACCCCAAATACCTACCATAGCGGTAGAAAAAGTCCAGTTATTGCCTTCAGCACTATCAGTTGCACTCATTAGTGACTGACTATATGTGTCGTAAGCCGTACCCATATTGAAATTCGCAGTGGTTGTCGTCCACATACCGCTACCGGTGTAAAGAGCGTTATACACGCCAGGATTATTTACATATTGACCCGCATTAGCACCTTGATTAGTAACATCAACCGCATAAGTGACAGTCTTGGATTCAAAGGTGACGGTCGCCGTTTGTGCTCCGAGTACCATCGTATTAACACCAGTTACACTAAAGCCAGATGTCTTTTCGA
>JBAYBO010000044.1:0-7900 GCA_041669225.1 Bacilli bacterium
AGAACGCATCGTCGTAAGGTTCGGTGATTCTCCGTCAAATGTCAGACTTACAAGGAGGACCGCTAGTTGATATAATGGTGCTGTTATTAAATAGTCGGTCCAAAAAACCGGAACAACATCAGACGTAAAGATCCCATGATGTGGGGTCTTTTATTTTGCAAAATACCAACACGTGATATGACAGTGATATAATACTTTCGAAAACATATGAAAAACTTTCTCAATGCTGTTAGATGCAATAAACTTATGACGGCGTTGGCCGCCTTTCTTTTTATAGCCGTCATTTTAAGCGCTGCCGCCAATATTTTCGTGGCAAATAACAAGATAACGGCAACTATTCAACATTTCCAGGCCATGGATTCTCTTCCTGATGGACAAGGTCAAAAAGTAAAAGTAATTTTGTTAAATGGTCAATCCAATGCATCGGGTGTCGGAAGTGTCCAATATTTGCAGGAAAAATCAAGTAGCGAGGATTTCGCTAGATACGAAGCTGGATACGATAATATCTTAATTAATTTTTTCAGCGAAAATGGCAATTATTCTTCTAGTGGACATTTCGTAAAAGCAAAAGTCGGTCAAGGCTGTACTCCCGATTATATCGGCCCCGAACTCGGTCTTGCCGATACGCTAAGTCAAACTTATAACGATGAACTTGTTTTTATTTTGAAATATACATGGGGCGGTTCAAACTTACACACGCAGTGGCGTGCACCATCAATGACGGGTGCAACCGGCGAACTCTACATCGCATTTATTAATTTTACATCAACATGCATGGATTATCTTCGCTTAAAAAATTATGACGCTGAAATTAGCACCATGTGCTGGATGCAAGGCGAATCAGATGCTTATCTACCATACGCAAACGAATATGAAGAAGGTCTTAAAAATTTTCTTGAAGATCTTCGCAGTGATTTAAATCAATACATCAGCGAAGACGGACTCCATTTTATCGACGCCGGCATTTATGACAGTCCTCTCGTTGACCAGTATCAATTAATCAATAACGCGAAGCAAAACGTTACTGCTCTTTCGCCAAAAAATCACTATTTCGACACGATTGAAGAGGGACTAGAATACGACCAAGAACCACTCGGAAATCCTGATCTCGCCCATTTCGATTCCATAAGCGCCCTTCGACTTGGTCATTTATTTGCGAATGTAATTGTGGATGTTCTTAGTTAAATCTTTGATTTAAATCGTAAATATTTGTCGTCCAATACAACTACTGGTTGAGTTCATATACAACCATCTTTCTAGTAAAACAACTATTGGTCGCTGTTATTTTCGCTTTTTTCTATCTACAATGAGGGTACTAAACAAGGAGGGCAAACCATGGAAGAAAGTTTAGGACAAAGAATCGCGAGATTAAGAAGGAACAAAGGACTCACACAGGAAGATTTAGGGGATAAGGTAGGAGTATCTTCGCAAGCCGTTTCAAAATGGGAAACCGACTCATCAGTTCCTGATGTTACATTATTGGTAAAAATCGCCAATATATTTGATATCAGCGTTGACGAGCTACTCGGAAATGATCGCGTTAAGGAAACTCCACAAATCGTTCCAGTCGAAGAAAGAAGACCAATTGATAAGATGATTCTTAAAATTATCATCGATTCTGATGAAGGTGATAAAGTTCGTGTTAATCTACCAATCAGCTTGATTAAAATCATGATTGAAGGTGACGCCAAAATGCCAGAAGTAAATGGCAAAGACGTTTTAAAAAACGTTAACTGGGATAATATCTTTACCTTAATCGAACAAGGGGCAATCGGAAAACTCGTCGAAATCGAAGGTAGCGATGGAGTTCGTGTCGACATCATCGTTGAATAATGAAAGTAATTGTTAGAAGTGCGGAAGACAATCGCCGAATTTGGATACCAAATCTTCTTATAAATGCAAAAATCCTGCGTTTCATCTTAAGAGAAGCAAAAGTGAATATTGACGAGAAGCTATATCAAGTTTTACCAAAATTATGCAATGAAATAAAACGCTTCCGCCGACATCATAAACGCTTCGTTCTCGTCGATGTTATCACTAGCGAAAAAGAACATATAAAAATCATTCTTTAGGAAAAGTCATTTAGTTCAATGTGATAACAAAAAAGCACGATTATGTCGTGCTTTTCCTTATTTTATGTTCTAATCAATAATTAGTGATTCTTCATTCATTTCTTCGGGTTTTGCAACTCCGAGAAGAGCAAGAATTGTTGGGGCGATATTCGCTAATTTGCCACCTTTTGGCATCAATTTAATGCCCGGCTTAGTGACGCAGAAAGGAACGTTGTTCTTTGTATGAGCGGTCATTGGTTTTCCTAAATTATCAACCACTTCTTCGGCGTTTCCATGATCGGCCGTAATCAGCATTACACCACCATTTTCTTTGGTCCAATTATAAATTTCTCCGACACAGGCATCGACAGTTTCGACGGCTTTAACGACGGCCGGGAAAATAGCGGTATGACCAACCATATCACAATTTGCAAAGTTCAAAATAACAACATCTAAATCACCTTTATTTAGTTCTTTTAGTAAAGCATCTTTAACTTGGAAAGCAGACATTTCGGGCTGCATATCATAAGTTGCTACTTTTGGCGAATTAATCAGAACGCGCCGCGAATTTTTTAAAGCTGGTTTCTCTACGCCGTCATAACTGACGGTACCATCAAAGAAGAAAGTGACATGGGCATACTTCTCGGTTTCAGCAATTCGCAGTTGCGAATAGCCTTTTTCAGCCAAATAACTTCCCAAAACATTATCGAGAGTCGGTAAGTGAAAAGCGATTTCACCTTTCACGGACTCAGCGTATTTCATCGTGCAAACATAAAACAAGTTTTTAAGAACGTGTTTTGGCATATAAGACTTATACGCTAATGTTCCATCACTTTTAACCGGTGGGTTTGCATAAAAATCGGGATTTGTGAAAATGGTTGAAATCTCAATCGCCCGATCAGGACGAAAATTCATAAATATAATGGCATCGTCATCTTTGATGCGACCATCGACGTTGCGATTATAATGAGGCATGACAAATTCATCGCTCGCGTCCATTCCCTTTATGGGAAGATAGGCATATTGTTCTTTAAAATACTGCTTGTAATCGCCAAAAGAAGGTCCCTCATGATCAACGATAACGCGGTAGCTGGCATCAACGCGATCGAGATTTTTATCGCGATCCATCGCCCAGTAACGACCTGAGATATCGGCAATTGCTCCAAGACGTAAACGATCCATCTCGTCTTGGATTATTTCTATATAACTCGCTCCGACTTGCGGATCGACATCACGCCCATCCATAAAAGCGTGGACATATACTTTAGTAAGACCATTTCTCTTAGCCATTTGCAGCATTGCCAAAAAATGTTCGACGTGAGAGTGAACACCGCCATCGCTGACAAGCCCTAAAATGTGAAGGGAAGAACGATGCTTTTTAACGTGTTCCATCGCTTTAAGATATTTCTCGTTTTGAAAGAATGTTCCGTCGCGAACTGCTTTATTAATTAAAGTAAGAGATTGATAAACGATGCGGCCAGCACCGATATTTAGATGTCCAACCTCCGAATTACCCATTTGGCCTTCCGGAAGACCGACGGATTCACCCGAGGTTTCAATTTCGGTATAGGGATAGGTCGAAAAAATCCTGTCGAGATTTGGCTTTCTAGCGGCTAAGATAGCGTTTCCGACCTCCGCATGGCGAACGCCATATCCATCCATAATACAGAGAATAACTGGTTTTTTCATATAATGAACCTTTCTATTCAAGGCGCTTTTTTTCGTGAAAGCCAAGCCTTTTTAATATGTGACGATAAGACATGAGTTTTATCCAATAATTATAGCCGTTAATATCAGCATTATAGATAGCAATATGCTGTCTTTTCATTTCGTCTAGTTCTGCTAATTCTTTGACAAACTGAATATATTCATCGCTTTTTTTAAGCGTTTTATTTGCCTCCGCTAATTCAAAAACAATTTTGGATACTTTTTCGAGTTCGGGAGCATATCCAAATATTTCGTAATGATTAAAGAGACCGATTTCTTTATTCGACAATTCATTGATTTTATTTTGAATAGCAATTGTCACTTGAATTTTTGCTTCAACAACCTTTTGAAATAAAGCAAGCGTGATGTCTTTTCTTTGGGCGAGTAAAAGTCGCAGGGCTTCTCTTCTTTTTTTCAGGCGTTTATTAAAGTTTGATATAAACAGTAAAACGATGAAGAAAAAGAGCAAATAGAGCATTGCTACTCCTGCGATTCCTCCTAAAGTCCACTGTAACCATTCTGGCATTTATTCTTCTCCAAACAAATCTTATTTGTTGCTAAACTATTCTATCTTACTACTTTGTAGGTTGCAAGGTTAACAAGCTTAAAAAACTGTCGATAGCGACGCGGTTTTGTCTTGTCCGCAACATTGACATTTATATTATCCAATGATAATATTTTGCCGAGGTGTAATTATGACCGGAAAACCTATCATGGCGATTATCTATGACTTTGATAAAACGCTGACTCCCGAAGATATGCAAAACTATAGTTTTATTCCTGCTTTGAATATGACCCCGAAAGAGTTTTGGGGTAAGACTGGAGAATTCTCCGCCAAAACCGGAGTCGAACGCATTTTATCATACATGTATATGATGATTTGCATGGCAAAAGAAAAAGGTGTCAAGATGACTCGCGAGTGGCTTCAATCTCTCGGCAAGGACATTAAATATTTCGAGGGTGTGACAACTTGGTTTACTCGCATTAATAATTACGGCGCAGAAAACGGCGTAAGGGTTGAACATTATTTGACTTCCTCAGGCACCAAAGAAATTATTGACGGCTGCAGTATCGCCAAAGAATTTAAGATGATTTATGGCTGTGAATTCTTATTTGATGATGAGACCGGCGAACCGATTTGGCCGAAGTTTGCTGTTAACTATACGCAAAAAACCCAACACTTGTTCCGCATTTCTAAGGGTGTAATCGAGGCCACTGATGACGATCGTTTGAATGAAAAGACGGCAATCCGCCGCATTCCATATCGCAATATCGTTTACTTGGGTGACGGAATGACCGATATCCCGATGATGATTCTCGTCAAGCAAAACGGAGGGCGCTCAATCGCTGTTTATCCTCGAGGAAGAAAAGAAAAGGTTTCCAGTCTCTACGAGGATGGTCGCGTTAACTATATTTGTGTTGCTGACTATACTTCTAATAGTGAACTTGAAAAAGTAATGAAACTAATCGTTGATTCAATCGCGGTTGCGTCAATGCTTGAAAAAAAAGAATTATCAATTAGCGCGAAAAAGGAGTAATTATGAATATCGCTATCATTCTAGCTGCCGGTTCGTCGCATCGTTTCAATGCTGATATGCCTAAGCAATTTTATGAGATTGATGGTCATCCTTTAATTTGGTATGCAATCAATAGTTTTCATCAGGTTGAGGTGATTGATTCAATTATTATCGTATCGCAACAAAATCATATTGATTATCTATCAAAATTAATCCAAGATAATAATTTTACTAAAGTAAAACATATAATCCTCGGTGGAAATACTCGCCAGGAATCGAGTTTTAACGGCGTGAAATTCGTCAAAACAATATTCAAAGATGACGATATTGTTTTAATTCATGATGCCGCTCGTCCGTTAATTAGCGAGCGAATTATTAATGAATGTATTAAAGGCGCCAAAAAGTATAACGCTGTCACAACCGCTCTTCCAAGCGATGACACAACCGTTATTTCTTCTGATGGTGAACAAATTGGTTTTATGCCCGAACGAAAAAGTGTCTACCGCATTCAAACCCCACAAGCTTTTAAAGTTGGGATGATATATTTGGCTCATCATCTTTTAAAAAATGAACATGACAGCACGGATGATGCTGGACTTATTTTTCGTACATTCATGCCCGTCCACCTCGTTATGGGCGATAAAAAGGCGATGAAAGTCACATCTCTTGAAGACGTATATTATATCAAAGCACTAATTCATGGAGAAAAGAACTAATGGTCGTAACCTATAAAGTCGGCGATATTATCGAAGGCACAATTACCGAACTAAGAAAATTCGGTGCTCTAATGATATTTGAACATGACGCGACCGGTTTACTGCACATCTCAGAAATTAGCGATCGGTTTGTTTTTGATATTGCTCGCTATGTGCAAGTGGGTCGCAATTTTAATGTCAAAATTGTTGAAATTGACCCAAACAACGGATTTATGAAGGTATCACTTCGAAAAGTGACGATTGAAGACCGAATCGATTTCAAAAATTCAAATAAGAAGCGCTCCATAGTCGATGAAAATGAAATTGATTTTTCGCCACTTCAGGAACAACTTGAAACATGGACCGAAAAGCAATTAGAAGAAACACCCAAGGAGGAACCCGATGTTAAGAGTTGATTTAAGTAATCTCATTAAACCGATTGATTTAGTGTCTTATAAAGAAAAAGTTGCCAACATTGACCACGCGATTAGTGAAAAAACCGGTGAGGGCAACGATTTTTTAGGATGGGTCGATCTACCATTCAATTATGATCGTGAAGAATTCAAAAATATTCAAAAATGCGCCCAAGAAGTTCGCGACAACTATGAGGTTTTAGTTGTATGCGGAATCGGTGGTTCGTATCTTGGTTCAAGAGCCGCGATTGAAGCCCTTCGCGGAATCAAAAATCCAGATTCATTGGAAATTCTATTTCTTGGCCAAACTTTTTCTTCAGATTACACATATGAAGTTTTGACTTATCTAAAAGATAAGCGATTCGCGATTAATGTTATTTCCAAAAGCGGCACAACGACTGAAACTTCAATCGCTTTCCGCCTTCTTCGCGATTTGCTTGAACAAAAAGTTGGCAAGGAAAAAGCCCGAAAAGCTATTTTTGCCACAACCGATAAAAGTAAAGGCGCATTAAAATCATTAAGTCAAATTGAAGAATATCGAACGTTTGTTTTGCCAAGCGATGTCGGAGGTCGTTTTTCAGTTCTCACCGCGGTCGGTTTATTTCCTATTGCCTGTGCCGGAATTAATATACAAGAACTTATGGATGGCGCCATTGAAGCTCGCAAAATATATGCAAATCCCAATTTATTAAATAATGAATGCTATCAATACGCTGTAACCCGCGACTATTTATATCGCCAGGACAAAAAGGTCGAACTATTTGTTGTTTATGAGCCAAAACTATTACAGTTTGGAGAATGGCTTAAACAACTATTTGGCGAGTCAGAGGGCAAAAATCATCATGGTTTGTTTCCAGCTTCTGTTTCTTTCTCAACTGACTTGCATAGTCTCGGTCAGTTCGTCCAAGATGGTTCACCAGTTTTATTTGAAACAATTCTGTTCTTTAATCAACCACAAAGAGATGTAATTATTCCACGTGATGAAGGCGATTTAGACGGCTTAAATTACTTGGCCGGCAAATCATTAAGTTACGTCAATGAAAAGGCTTATTTAGGAACATTAGACGCCCACGTTAAAACCGGTAAGGTTAACAACATCATTATCGAGTCATTGGAAATTTCTCCGCATACGCTCGGACATCTATTTTATTTCTTTGAAAGAGCTTGCGCTATGTCGGCTTATCTCTTGGGTGTAAATCCCTTCGATCAACCAGGCGTGGAAATATATAAAACCAACATGTTTCACCTCCTTGGCAAGAAAGGTTATTAAAGATAATAAACACCACTATGTGGTGTTTTTTTTCACATTTTTCCCTGCTTTTATGGGATAACTTTTTGTTGACTTTACAATATATCAAGTGATATATTAATTTAGCACGCTTATATGGTGTCAGGTGTGGATGTTTAGCTCAGTTGGGAGAGCATCGCCTTTACACGGCGGAGGTCGGGGGTTCAAGCCCCTCAACATCCACCATAATATAATCGTCAGGCTTGTGGAGGAATAGCGAAGTGGCCAA
>JBAYBO010000045.1:0-7800 GCA_041669225.1 Bacilli bacterium
CGATATTAAACGGAATTTCTTCGTTGGCATTCGCCGCTAAATAGAAAGATCCATACGCCTCGTTGCAAGCTTTAAAATGATCGTCATTATAGGCAGTTACACGCCAGTAATAGGAGCGATCTTTAATGCGAATTGAAGCCGCCAAATTATAAGTTGTTGTCGCAATTCCTTGTTTCTTTAAATAGAGTTCGCTATCAAGCAAAGGGATTAAGTCTGTGCCTTGTTCAAACGTTGTCGAAGAAGCGACTTCAAGCGTGTAATTGGTGGCATTTTCAGCTTCTTGCCAAGTAAAGGTTGGAAGCTCAATCGTTGAAAAATTATCAATTGGGGTGAGAATGGAGAAAGAGCCAATCTCGCCTTCCGTTGAGGTTGTTTCATAATCGTTTACCCCTAAATCGTCAAAGGCAGCAGTTTGATCGCTGCAGCTAACTAGAGTTAGAAGAAGCAGAGTAATGATTGATTTTGTAAATGTATTGTTCATAATTACAGCCTCACCGTGGATAAGACAAGCAAAGTATTTGCGGGAATGTCCACCGTTATCCGTCTATTTAAACTTCCGGAAATGACGCGGTTAGGGATTACATAACCATCACTTCCTAGTCGGAGTGTTTTTTCATTATATGTATACACATATATTTCCTCAGCACCAACTATTTCTTCTTCAATTGCAAAAGTCTTACTAACTGTCTGCATGCCACGATTGACGGCGGCGATACCGCCTCTTGTCTTATCCTTTGAAACCGCGGCTATCGCCCGGAATGAATTATCGCGGACAACATCATTTGTTTTCGAAGAATAAACAAGATCATCCGGACGGAAAAGATTCGTCATTAAAACCGAGGAGTGATACCAAGGTCTTAATTCTTGTTTACTTGCCGGAGCAGCCGTCAAAGAGGAAAACATCCCCCATTCTTTGGCATTGCTAGTCCCATCAGCGCGATACATAAAGTGCATTGCATCATCGAGGTCCCAATAAACGATACTATTAATCCCGGCTAAAACGCACTGAATCGTATAATCAGCCATTCTTAGACCATAATTATATGTATCAATCAAAGCGTTGCAGTCAGACGCCACGTCTTTGCCATCGACAAGACCTGCCTCCCAAATATTCGCCTGAATTGAATCACCAAGGCGGGAGTCATTATCTTTGACCATATTATAAATGTCGCGGATTTGACCCTCAAGCATTCCCGTATCAATGTAGTAATTAGACACATACATATGAACGCCATAATCTCCGACTAAAGTTGGTATGTTTTTTGATATGCCACCTAGATATTCGACTGAACCAGTCAAGCCAGTCGTGTCACCACCGACGATACCAATATTTGTTAGTCCGAGTTCATCGAGTTTAGCCCGCACATTACGGACGCCTTGTTCCCACTTTTCATAAGTGTTGTTATAGTTTTTACTCGCCCCTTGAATGCCGCGGTAATTAGGTTCATTTGTATTTACAAAGTAGCGAATACAAGTGAAACCTTTTTTATTAACGAGATAGTCAAGGACATCACCGGTGATTTTTGCCCAGCGAATATCGCTGCTGACATCTTCCATCATGTCCCATACATCGTCGCTCATCGAGCCGATGACATTCCAGGCTCCAAAAGCGACTTGAATATTATTCTCTTGGCAATATGTCAAAATTTCGATGGTATTATCCATCCATTTATTCGAAAAGTTATATGTCCACGTATCATCTTCGCGATTGTCATTACCTTGATTATCAAAGTTTTGGCAAAACCAATCATAGTTAATCATCAAACGGATTTTCGCCGGCTTGAGGCGATCAACATGATCAAGGACACGAACCCAAGCATCTTCGGTTATTTTATTTGTGTCTTCATAAGCTCCCCATTCAACACCTAAACCGCCGAACTGAGAAGTAAGTTGCGAGTTTCTAGTGAAATAGATTTTACTTAAATCGACGACATCATTGCACCCTGAAACGCCGATCGTCACGATGCTGGCAGCACATAATATAGCAAATTTTTGAAGGGCGTTTTTCATGTTTTTATCCTACTTTTGCATTAATTTCTGCTAATACACTTTCCCATGGATCGCGATTTAGTTGAGCTTTATACGCATCTATCGAGGTGATGGTGTTAAACGCATATTGTGTGACGTATGAGTTCGCGTTTGAAAGCATTCTTCCTGAATGCTGATTCTTAAGTGGCGAAGATAACCAGCGAATATCTGGATCTTCTTCAAAAATGCGCATTTCCTCGTTTGTTAATGCTTCGCTCATCTCGGCGGTCCAGTCATTTATAATGGCTAAAGTATCTTGATTGACGAGGGGGTCATAACCATGAGTGTCATAACCAAGTGTCGTCATATAACGAAGGTATTTCGCGCCATTTGTTTTTGTTTTGTATTCATTGACGTCTTTTAAAACTGGCTCATCATTTATCATGTCGTAGTCATAACCTTCAATGCCATACATTGCAAAGTGGGTTCCTTCTTCGCTAATTAACCAATCCATGATATCGAGAATTTTTCTTTGCTTCGTTTCGGATATCTCCGCGTCAAAGAAGGTCATCGAAAACCAGTTTTCAGTTCCTTCTAAGGCAAACTTGCCGTCTGGTCCTTTAACTTTCATAAGGGCAGTCGCATCATCAACATTGACGGTTGGATAATTACGTATGTAATCAGTTCTTAGTTTATTGTAGTTCGTATAAGAAAGGTTCTCGTAAAGAACTCCCAACTTCTGCGAGGCATAGCGTTTATTCATTTCTCCATCTTTAGATGAATACTGGTTTTGATAATAATATTGATTATTAACTAAATCTTTAGCCTTGTTCAAACCCTCGATATATTTATCAGAGTGAAAGTTGCTGATTACATCGCCCTGCGTGTTTCTCGTGAAGCAATGTGGAGATTCTTTATAAAAATTCGTGACTGAAGGAAAGCCCCATTCGACATCGCCGATGGCCGCAACCATATTCGCATCATTTGCTTTACGAAGGTTAAAGGCATGAAGTAAGGCATTGAATTCGGTCCAAGTATAAATATCGTTTTCTTTATAGACGCCTAAGTCACGAGCCCAGTCACGTCGATAAATATAAGTGAAGGGCGAGAATGTCGTTTCCGGATTCTCAATATTTTTGGCAATCGGAATGCCATATAATTTGCCGTTTATTTTTAAGGCATCAATATTTGAAGTATTTTCTAGTAATGAATTGAGATTCGGCCACGATGTCATATCATCGGGAAGAGCCTTAATAATCTCGCCATCAGCCCAGTATTCATAAGTCGAGGCAAAGTTATAACTATCAAGATTGAAATGGAAAACGTCTTCGACGTTATTGCCGTTAATCGCTCCATTGACCTGTGTCGTCCAGTCAGCCCATGAGTAATTTGAGAGTTGTAATTTAACTTTAAAAGTGTCTTCGATAAAATCGGTATAATTATCGCCACCTGACCAGGCATCAAAATAAAGATTACGAAATGAGACGATTAACTTATCGCCATCATATTCGTCTTTTTTGCCACCACCATCGCATGAGGTTAAAAGCAAAGCCGGCACAAGTAACATAACTAGTGCTGGGGTAATAATGAATAGTTTTTCTTTTTTCATATAGTTCTCCTTAGCCTTTAATGGCGCCAACGACGATTCCTTTAATAAAGAAACGTTGTAAAAATGGATAAAAACACATCATCGGTACAATCGTAAAGAAAATTGAGGCCATCACAAGTCCTTGCGAATATGTTTCGGGAGTTGTGATCGTGCCTTCGATGTTACTCGAACCGGTGATGATTAAATTACGTAACACAAATTGTAACGGCCATAAACTCGGCGTTTTAATAAAGAGCATCGCGTTATACCAAGAGTTCCAGTTGCCAACCGCGAAGAATAAGCCAACCGTGGCAATCATCGGTAAGGCTAAAGGAAGATACACCTTTACAAAGATTTGAATATCATTCGCGCCGTCAATCCGGGCTGATTCTTCAAGTTCCTTAGGAAGTGATTGGAAGTAATTACGCATTAATAACATATTAAAAGTATCGATTGCACCAGGAATAATCATAACCCAAATTGAATCGTGCAAATTGAGGCTCGTAATCAAATAGTAGTAAGGAATGAGGCCACCGCCAAAAAACATCGTGACGAGAATCATATTCATTAAGAAGTTTTTACCAAACCAGTTACTTCTTGATAAGGCATAGCCGGTGATAATCGTAAAAAACATCTGATAGGCCGTGCCTAAAATAAGCAAGACCATCGTGATACGAAATCCGGACCAAAGGTTTTTATTTTCAAACACACTCGCATACGAGGCTAATGTTAAATCTCTTGGCCACAACAATAATGGCGTTTCGTTATAAACATACTCGGGAGAAACCGAAATTAAGAAGGCATTGTAAAACGGAAAGATAATAATAATCGCATAGACGATCAAAATCGCAAACAGAACGACATCTAATTTGCCAAAACGAGAATTCGCTGATTTTCCTCTCGGGCGAAGTGGCAAGCGTTCAATTCCAACGTGATTGCGCTTCATTAAATGATTCCTCTTTCGCCACTTAACTTAGCGATGCGGTCAACGGTAAGGACCAAAATAAATGAAACAACTGATTTAAATAAGCCAATCGCGGTCGTCACGCCGGCGTTAATATTATCGTGAAATTGCGAACGATAAATATACGTATCCAAAATATCTGCAACGTTATAAACAAGGGGATTATAAAGGTTAAAGATTTGATCAAAACCAGCTGATAAAATGCCACCAACTGACAAAATGAGAAGCAAAATCGCGGTCGGACGAATTGACGGCAAAGTAATATGCCATATTTTTTGTAAACGTGTCGCCCCATCAATATCGGCTGCTTCATATAATTCCGGAGAAATACCAGCCATCGTCGCTAAGTAGATGATACTGCCCCAGCCAGCCTCTTTCCAAATATCAGAACCAAATAGCAAAGTAACAAAAAATGGTCCATTTCGTAAAAAGTCAACGGGTTGTCCGCCAAAAAAAGTAATCACACCATTAATCGCGCCGTCGGTGACAAAAAACAAATTCACAAAACCGGCGACGACGACCCAACTTAGAAAGTGCGGAAAGGTAACGACAATCTGAACACTCTTTTTAAACATCCGCATTCTGATTTCATTTAATAGCAAGGCAATCAAAAGTGCGGCGACAAAAGAAATAATGATTTTGCCTAAACCAATAAAGACGGTATTGCCCAAAACTTGCCAAAAATATGGATCTTTAAAAATTGTCGCGAAGTTTTGCACGCCGACAAAGGAGGAAAAAAGCGATCCGATAATCCCGCGCTTAGGATAATAATACGTAAAAGCCATCAAAATTCCGTACATCGGAATGTAACAGAAAATAAAGTAGAAAGCGACCGCCGGTAATCCTAATAGGATTAAGAACTTAGAACGGCCGACCTTGCGCTTTAAATCATGCGCGCGACTTTGTTTTTTGGCAATCAGGACATTATCCACTGTTATTACCTAGCGTACTTCTTGATATACGAAACAACTTCTTCAACGTTCGTAAATGCGATACTCGTAACCGTGTCCGCGCCTCCATAATAAATGGCGATACGACCGGTTTTAGCGTCCGCTAAAGCTGAACACGGAAAAACGACATTAGGGGTAAAGCCGCTTACTTCGTATTCAGCTTCGGGAGATAATAGGAAATTTGCTGAACGATATAATACTTTTTCAGGATTATCTATAGCTAAAATGGCTCCGCCCATCGAATAGACAAAACCATTACAAGTCGTGGTCACCCCATGAAAGAAGAGGAGCCAGCCTTCGCTTGTTTCAATCGGATTAGCACCTGCCCCAATTTTGGTATTGCACCACCACTCATATCCGGCTTCCATCACATGACGGTGTTTACCCCAATAAACAAAGTCTGGGCTTCTTGATAAGAAAATGTCACCGAATTTCGTGTGCGAACTATCGGAGGGACGCGACAATAAAACGTATTCTCCATTAATCTTTCTTGGGAATAATACCCCATTACGGTTAAAAGGCAAAAATGGGCTTTCCATTTTGATGAATGTTTTAAAATCGAGAGTTTTGATTAAACCGACGGTTGGGCCGTGATTTGATGTGCAATAGACGATATAAAAAATACCTTCAATTTCGATTAAGCGCGGATCATAGGCATATTCGAAGTTAACTTTGCCACCATTTCCGTCACCAACTTTAATTGGTTGCTCATCAAAAGTAATTTTTATGCCGTCTTGGCTTCGACCAAGGTATAAATAAGGAATCCCAGAATTTGTCTCACCGCGAAAAACGCCAATAAACTGTCCCTGATATGGAAGAAGTGCGCTATTAAAGACTCGGGCGACATTGTTAATAGGATTACGAGCGACAACGGGATTTTTCGAGTAACGCCAAACCGGAGCTTGGCAATTAGCAGGCTTATCCTCCCAGGGAATATTGGGAAGATTATTTCCAATGATTTTAATCATATTTTGCTCCTTTTATTTGATGCATCTGACCGATGAACGTTCGACAAAATCGCATCTAATAACAACTTGACTGTATAGTAACTGCTGGTTTTGGAAGTAATTAATCAGGTATCTTCCAACCTCGATACCGATTTCTGTGCGCGGCACGGTAAATGTCGTTAGCGGAGGATTGGCGTATTCGCCTTCTTTGATATCATCAAAACCAGTCACGGACAAATCATCAGGAATTTTCATTCCCAATTCGTAAGCGGCCTTATAAACGTTGAGGGCGGTAATGTCATTCGCACATACAATTGCTGATATTTTTTTATCTTGATCAGACAAGATGCTTTTTAATAATTCATGATCTCCATATTGAAGTTCGGAATTATCAAACATGATGTCGTACCCCTTCACGCCATTGTGACGATGGGCGTTAACACAGGCCAAGAAACCTTCGTGACGTTCGCGGAAACTAGTCGCGTGCTCATCACAACCATAAAAAGCTAGATGCTTATGACCACAGTCAATTAGGCATTTTGTGGCCATGTAAATTGAATCATAGTTCGAAAATTTCATTTGCAGAAATTCATCATTGTGGAAGAATTTGGGATCGACGACGACAACTGGCTTTTTAATACCTCTAAAGCCATTCATCAACACTAACGGGTTTTCGTGCATCATGATAAAAGCGTTTGTGCGCAAATCGCGTAACTGTTGAATAAACTCTTTGTTGAGATTATCCTCATCATAAATTTGATATTCAAGCATAATATTTAAACGATCAAGCGTCGCGGAAAGACTGCGAATAATCGGTTGCCAGTAATCTTCTTTAAGAAGAATACGCTTGGAAATTATCAAAGTACATTTCTTAGCATCAGCCTTTTTACTTCTCAATTTCCCAAAATCATAACCGAGTTCGACGGCTTTTTGATTAATGCAATCGCGCATTTCATCAGAAACGTTATATTTACCCGCGAGAGCCCGGGACACTAATCCTTTTGTGACGCCGACTTCTCTGGCGATGTCTTCTAGTAATACTCTTTTTGCCATATTTGTTGTCATCCTTTATGTAAACATTATACCCATATTCAATAAACAAAAGAGTTTGTTTACAGTTTTTTGCATGAAGAAGGGCGACATAAAACTACGCCGCCCTGTTCGTAATTAGAATAAAGTAACGTAATCGATGCAGGGATGCCCAGTTGCACTAGCGTAAGGAAGAATGATTGAATATCCTGCCACTGCTTTTGATGATCCAAAACCTGAATTGTAGTAAGTCCAGGTCGAATTACTCGACATTGTGAAGTTTGCGAAATTTTTATTATTCGCTCCGTTGACTTCATAAACAAACATTTGGGCAGTTATACTAGCTCCAGTGTC
>JBAYBO010000046.1:0-7545 GCA_041669225.1 Bacilli bacterium
CTTTTGATAAAGGTAATTGCTATGGAATCATCGGAGCAAACGGCACCGGCAAGTCAACGTTTCTACAAATATTGACCGGTGAACTCGAACCAAATAAAGGTGACGTTATCGTCACTGACAAAGAGCGGATCTCTGCTTTAAAACAAGACCACCATGCTTATGATGAATTCCGTGTCGTTGATACTGTTTTAGAAGGCCACCAAAAACTTGTAAAAATACAAAGAGCTCGCGATATTTTATATGCGAAAGAAGACTTTAACGAAGCTGATGGTTTAAAAGCGGCTGAACTGGAATTAGAATATGCTGAACTTAATGGATATGAAGCCGAAAGTGAGGCCCGGACTCTGCTTAATTCTCTTGGCATTTTTAACGATGATCAAGATCGATTAGTTGGTGAACTCGATCAGCGGCAAATTGTCAAAGTCTTATTGGCTCAAGCCTTATTTGGCAATCCTGACATACTAATTCTTGATGAACCGACTAACGACTTAGATATTCAAGCGACGAGATGGCTTGAAAACTTTTTATACAATTTTGAAAATGTTGTTATTATCGTATCCCACGACCGACACTTTTTAAACAAAGTGTGTACCCGTATTCTCGATGTCGATTATGGAAAAATTACTTCCTATGTTGGCAACTATGATTTCTGGTATCAGTCGAGCCAGTTAATTCTTGAACAATCAAAACGTGAAAACGTCAAAAAGGAAACAAGAGTCAAGGAACTCGAAACATTTATCGCTCGTTTCTCGGCGAACGCTTCTAAATCAAAGCAAGCAACATCACGAAAGAAAGAACTTGAAAAAATAACGCTCGATGATCTTAAACCTTCAAGCCGTCGCTATCCATTTGTCGAATGGAAGTTTGAAAAAGATGTAGGAAATAACGTTTTAGAAGTAAAAAATCTCTCGAAACAAGGTTTATTTAGCAATCTTTCTTTTACAATTAATAAAGGTGATAAGATTGCCTTCATCGCTGATAATAGCCAGGTTCTGACCTCACTATTTGATATCTTAGGTGGCATTAGCGAAGCCGATAGTGGTGAATTTCGTTACGGAGTGACGATAACTCCAACTTATCTTCCGAGTGATAATACTTCATATTTTACTGGGCACGACGAGAATCTTGTGGAATGGATTAGACCCTATTCAAAAGATCAAAGCGAAACAATTTTGCGCGGATGGTTGGGGCGCATGCTTTTCTCGGGCGAAGAAGCCCTTAAACCTGTCAATGTGTTATCTGGCGGCGAACGCGTTCGTTTGATGCTGGCTCGCATGATGTTAATTGCCGGCAATCTCATCCTTCTTGACGACCCGACAAATCATTTAGATTTGGAAGCGATTACTGCTCTTAATAAGGGCATGGTTAATTACCGCGGAGTAATTCTATTTACCTCGCATGACCACGAGTTAATTCAAACGGTGGCTAATCGTATTATTTATATAAAAGAAAAAATCGTCGTTGATAAGTATATTACATACGACGATTTCATTGAACAATTTAATCTTTAATCTTTTTTAAAGCCGCGACATATTGATTGTAGATTGAGTCTGCAGCTTCTTCTAATGTATTATCTTGATTAATAATTACATGGTGTGTAAAGCCAACGTTTTCCATACTAAAATCTATTCGATCATTTTCGATTCGTCTTAAGGCATCTTCTTTTTTATCGCCACGGGCAAGCATTCTTTGGTAGCGAACCTCTTCATCGGCGACTACTAAAAAAGAAATAACGCTTGGATCGTCTAATCTAAGGAAGGATCTTAAACCGTTAGGATCAACAATCACTGCCTTATTATCGCTGACTTGTGATTTAGAACATCCGTAATAGTTATCGTTATACATAGTCATTTCGACAAAAAATGATTTATCGGCCAGTTCTTGAAAGAGTTTTTTGTTAACAAAAAAATAGTCAATTTCATGTTTTTCGCCTTCACGCATAGAACGTGTTGTGTGAGTTATAGCTTTAACAATGCCATACTTCTTGGCGAGGATTTTGGCGATTTCGGTTTTGCCGCTTGCTGAAGCGCCGACAAGAATAATCATATGTTGATATTATAAATTATTACCTTTATGTATTAAAGGTCTTTTGCGATGTTTGAAACAATTATTTTATATGTTCAATAATAACATTAATCTATTCAATATTTGCTGAATTCATATTCTTAATAGCGGAGGGGTAAGCCATCATCAAATATTTTATTGTAATAGTAATCGAATTCTTTTGTTTTTATGTCAAATCCAAATCCACTGGCGCGGACAACTTTTTTTCTTGATACATATTTCGCACTTTTATACTTTTTTTATCTTTTTCGACGTTTTTACAATTTCGATGCTTAGATATCTAAAAAGGGGAGAAAGGAGGTTAAACAATGGGGAAACGCAGAAATAGATTCAAATTCAGAATCTTGTGTGATGAAGCTCGCGAAGTTGCGAAATTATACTTTAAGGCCCTTCAATCCGCAAATATGCGAAGTGGCAAATACAATTTAAATATGTCAGTTTATTCAAAAGCCTATGAAGGTGAAGACATTAATAAGCTATATATCAACAAAATTGAAAATGCCTTTCGACAGCTGGATGTTGATTCAAAACGAATCATTAATAATGATTTTTTCTTCAACAATTATAAGTTTTGGTGGCTAAGCTTATATTCAACCGCAACATATTATCGCCTTAAACGTGTTGCGATTTGTCGCTTTTTAGAATTTTTAGATTAAATTAATGCAAAAAATTAAAAAAATTTGTGCAATCTTTTTCGTCATGCCTTTAATCCTCTTATGTCTAAGTTTCAGCATCGAGCAGAGATTAGGGTGGATCTCTTTTGTTGTGAAGCCGTTATCACTTGAAGAAGATCAAGAAATCAGATTTGTTTACAGGGCTTCAGCCGGAAGTGATAGACAGCAGTATCTGTTTCGCGTTTATCTTGAAAATATTACTCATCCGAATCGTCTTTTGATTTTCGCAAATAACGAATATCTTAATGCCGGAGAAGTTAAAGAAATTTCTCGTCTTTTTATTTTAAGTAACTTAGAAATTGATCAAAGCATCAATATACTCACGTTTTCTTGTCTATCAAACGGCTACGATGATGAAATTCAAATTGAGGCAACCATTCGACATTCGAGCCCTTTTATAATAAGTGAAACAAATACGCAGCTGACATCTTTTTATAACTACAATGAACTTCGTGATGGACTACTCTATGTTAGGCGAGACAAATATATTTTTTATGGCTTTAATGATGTGATTGAGGATGATTATTATTATCAGCTTGATCTTTCTTCGCTATCTTTTTATTCAGAAAATCCCTTTACTTATTCAGATCTTTCCTTACTCATAGAAGAAAGCGGCGGTCTTTATCGTCTCTTCCCCAAAAGTGTGGTTATTGGCTTTCGTGAATTGCCCATTCAAATTGTCGCGATAAAACGAAACGTTTATGCAATTCGCTTTGCGAATCTTCTCGTTGACCCCGATACCTTGATGATGTCGCCTAACAAGAAAGAAGGCTTTATTCAGACTAATAACTTCTATTTCCCAAAGGAACATTATGAAACAGAACGCAATATTAACTTAAAAATCATAATAAAAAAATGCGGCTATAACGAAATCGATATAATTTACAATTTCTCTTACTTTTCGAACTTAAGATTTATGGGGGACTGTCAAAATTCTCAGTATTGCATTGGTGTTTCATCAACTGAAGACAACACGATGCTTGGTGAATGGTTGGAGACAAATATATGATTAATGTTTGGATTGTTTTAGTATCGATGTCACTACTTCTTTCCGGTTTTTCGTTTTCGATTAAAATAAGTACCATAAATCGTACGTTTTTATTGCTTCCACGTGGGATTATTGAAAATTCGGTCACCATTTTGGATGTCACGGATGAAGAGAAGCCATATTTTGATAGTGCATATTTGGAAACCGCAGTGCGAACATATTTTGTCGATAATTTGGTATTGTATGTTGCACAGTTTTCACTCGCCTACCATTATTTTTATCAAGACGAAGACGCGAGTTATTTATTGGACCGCTATGATGGAGTGATAATTGGGTTAAAGGCCCCGTTGATTCTAAATTATCAATACCAAAACAGTCTAACCTTTACGATTAAAAGTCATGAATAAGGACAATTCTTTACGTCTTATTGAATTTTTACAGCAATCCTTTTTAGCCCCCCTCCTTATGGAAGAACGAATTACCGATATTTCTTATAATGGTCGTAGCATTTATTATCAGCACAATGATTATGGAAGACAAAAAAGCGAGGTTCTCGTCACAACTCAGGAAGTTCACGACTTTCTGCGGCAAATTGCCAATTTAGGCGAGAAGCAATTCTCATATTCTGATCCCTTGCTCGACATGAGCTTTAGTCGCTACCGCCTAAACGCCGTTCATTATTCCCTTGGACGATTAAACGATAATAAGACACCAACTTTTTCCCTTCGCATCGGTTCTTTCAATAGCAAAATATCTGACGATGAATCTTTTATGCCTTCATTGGTCCATCAAATATTAGACGTTCTAATTTTGAACCATCAATCGATAGTTATTGGCGGAATAACCGGCACAGGAAAGACGGAATTACAAAAATATTTACTATCTCGTATTCAAAAAAACGAAAGAGTCGTGGTGATTGATAACATTCAAGAGTTGACCTACAGCGCCGCAAATAATGATGTTGATTTAACGTGCTGGCAAGTTAATCCCCATCTTCATCATGCGTCCTTTGAGGAATTGATTCGTAATGCTTTAAGAAGTAATCCCGATTGGCTTGTTATTGCTGAAAGCCGCGGTAAGGAAATGATTGATGTGCTTAACTCGGTCATGACGGGTCATCCGGTTTTAACAACAATTCATGCGAAAAGCGCTGAGTCAATTGTTAATCGAATGGTGCGAATGATATTAATGAACGGTCAAGACACGAATTATGAAGAAGCTATTGAAGATGTCAAAGAGCATTTTCGTTACTTTATTTATTTGAAAAAGGAAGTAGGTGAAGATGGTTGTATTAAACGTTTTCTCTCTTCCCTTCTTGAAATTGACTTTGTCACCAACCAAACGTTTTTGATATATCAAAAGACAACAAAAGGTGGACGTTATACAATGCCGTCCATCTATACAATTAATCTCATTAATGAAGTAATAAAGAATGATAAATTTATGGAGAATTTTGAAAAATGCGTATCATCATAGCCTCAATTATTATTTCACTGTTCCTTGGCGCCCTCGGCTATATTTCAAGCGGCAACATCATTGTTGCCAGCTCAATCTTCCTTGTCTATTTATTGTATGGATCATTCTATGTGAAACGGAAAATTGAAGACCATAGGAAAATGATGAAAAGCGCCCATGAGTGCCAGCAGTTTATAAATAACTTTTTACTTTCAATGAGTGTCCGAAGCTCGTTTGCTGATGCCTTTTCAAATGCCGTGATTAATGCTGATGGACATTTAAAAGATGAACTTGCCCATATTGAGCATCTTTCTGTCCGCGAGAGAATTGATTGTTTAAATAAGTATTTCCACTTTGATGTCTACTATATGTTTTTAAACATTCTAACTCTCTATGAAGATCAAGGTGGCGATATTTTAACAATGGCAGAAACACTCATTCAAGAAGTAAATCGGATGGAGGAAGCGATGATGAGTGTCACCTCGTTAATAAATCGAAAAGTTGTCGAATTCGTCATTTTATGGACGATAACATTAGGAATTATCATTTTCATGCGCTTTGGAGTGGGTCAGTTTTATAGCAAATTACTGAATGCGGCTTTAGTGATCGTTATGACATTATCACTTTTTGCTTTGCTTTTTGTTTCCGTGCATCTAGCCATAAAGAAATTCACTAACTCACCAATTATTGAAGGAAATCATCATGAGACCATTTGAGAAGGCAATCCTAGCAGCAAACCTTAATTATAAAAGGGAAATTCGCAAACAGTTTTTGATTGCACTAATACTAACAAGTTTGCTGATTGCAATTATAATAATAATTGGTAAAATCATATTTATTCTTTTTATACCTCTTCTACTCACAATTTATATCGTTTATAGTCAAATGCGATACTCAAATCTGAAAAGCCAAGTTCTTTTTAATTTGCAAAAAGAATTCGTTAAGTTATTTACGTACTTTGAAATTTATACTCGCAATGGTTCAAATATTTACAACTCTCTTGAAGCTCTCGTTGGTTTTGCTTCTCCGAATGTTAAAAACTATTTAGAAACTATGCTCGTTCAAATTGATGAAGACAAGAGCGTCATGCCTTTCATCCATTTTGGACAACGTTTTCACTCACTCGCAATCGAGCAGGCGATGATTTGCATTTTTCAGATGGTTGATCAAGGAAATAGCGAAATGAGATTGTTACAATTTCAAAACGTCTTTGAAAGAATATCAGATCAATATTATCACGATGAAATCGGAAAAATACGTAAGGGACTTGATTCATTGAATACACTTCCACTGATTGGAGCCGGATTAATTACTGTCATGATTACGTTTGGAATTATTATGATGATTGGAGAAGTCATTAGTGGGATCTAGCATTGGCGTCATTTTATCGTTCATTTTCGTTATTAATATGTTTCTTTTTGGAAGCGACATTATTAATTTGCAGCTTGTCTATGCAAATCTTGATGCGGTGGCGATGACGGCTGGACATTTAATTGTTGAAAGCGGGGGGATTACAGAAGATGTCGCTTCATTTGTTGAAAACGAAGCTAATGCAACAATTTATTGTATCAATAATTGCACGCCGCGCTTTGGCGATACTTACATATACATTGTAACGACACTTTACGAGCCAATTGCCATGAGTAACGAACCAATGGAATTAAGCATTAGAAGAAGCGTCGTTATCGGATACTACAATTAGTAGAAAGGAGAAACGATGTCTGAAATCAAGGGGCAACTACTCGGTGTCCTACTTGTCGTCATAATTTTTGCGGGCGTAAGCACAGCCTTAATTGCGGCATTTGATAATGCAACTACATATGTTGCGGACGAAATTCAAGCACCGATTGAAACGCCTGTTTAAATTTTAAATCGCAATCATTTCATCGCCAAGGGCTTTAGGCCCTTTTTTCTTGATTGCAATTTCCTTCTTACAAAAGAAGATTTTTTGCTATAATACTACGGAGTGAGGTTTAATAAATGGCAAAAGTAAATAGCATTCTCGAAAAATTTAAAAAAAGACTTAACATTGAAGCTGTTGATGAAAGTAAGACTCTTAAAGACTACGGTTTAGATTCTCTTGACATGGTTGAACTCATCCTTGAATTAGAAGATGAATACAAGATTAAATTCACCGATGAGGAGATGACTTCTTTGCAAACGATTGGCGATCTAATCAACGCCGTTCACAAGAAGTGTGGAACTGAATAATTCTTCATTGCATAATCAAAGCCGTTTTGGTAATATACTTCTTGCGTTATTCTTTTGAATAACACGCCTACCTAGCTCAGTTGGTAGAGCAATCGGCTGTTAACCGATCGGTCATAGGTTCGAGTCCTATGGTAGGCGCCACTTATGTGGCCC
>JBAYBO010000047.1:0-7420 GCA_041669225.1 Bacilli bacterium
CATAACCGTGGATTGATACTATTTTGTTTTGATATGTGTTTATTCCTATTGGAGAACTTCCAAGATATTCAAATCTTTCCTCGAATATATACGATTTATCAGGCATGATTCCCTGAATCGGTTTTTTAACATTATAATCATCAACAAGCATTTCATAGTCGTCGCCTTCAAAGCGATAAGTAAGTACACTTGCCCTAAAACTAATAATTCCTTCGCCACTATTTACTAGTTCGCCAGAGAAGGTTACATATTTGGAAGACCCTTCTTCGCTGATTACGACGCTTTCATTTAGAAGATCATAATCAGAATACTCTTCAGGATATAACTCTGGAGATGGTGAATTAGCCATCAACAAAGGCACAAGTAAGATATATAACGATAAGGCCGAGTGCTTCTTCATAGAAGCATTATATCATCGATTCATCTAGTGATGGCAGTAGTGATTATTAATAAAGAGTTCAATGAATATAAGAAATGTATTAATAACGTAAAGAGATTAGTCCATAAATCTTTTTGCTGATATTGTTTAACCTCAATAAAGAAACGCATAGGTTTTTAGTGATTGCAATATATAACTACTATTCTATAGTAGTTTATCAAAAATATACGTTTTTACATTATTCTAAACAAATGCTAAAAATTCCAAAACACCGAACAAAAACGTTTTAAAACACCGAATTTAACAAAAATCAACGCTGAAAAAGCATCATAGCGGGAACCAAATATGCTTATAAAGATGAAAGTGGCGTATTGATTGTGCCGATTGGCTGTTTGAAGTATTGATTGTGTTTTTTCATTTATCAACATTGTCTAAGACAACTCGCATAAATTATATGTTAAAATTAATCCATGGAAAAAAGATATTTTAAAGAAAACATCGTCTATCAAATTTATCCCCGCAGTTTTTGCGATTCAAATGGTGATGGTATTGGTGATATTCCCGGTATCATCTCTAAACTCGACTATCTTAAAGAACTAGGAGTCGGTATTATTTGGCTTTCACCAGTGTACAAATCTCCCAACCAAGACATGGGCTATGATGTCAGTGATTATCGCGATATTAATTCCGAATATGGAACGCTTGAAGACATGGATAATCTGATTGCCGAAGCGAACAAACGTGGCTTAAAGATTATCATGGATCTTGTCGTCAATCACACGAGCGATGAGCATCAGTGGTTTATCGAAAGCAAAAAACCAGATTCTCCCTACCGCGATTACTATTACTGGAGAAAAGGTAAAAACGATAACAAAAAACCACCGAATAACTGGCTGTCAATGTTTTCCGGCTCGGCCTGGAAATACGACGAGGAAGTTGGTCTTTGGTATTTACACCTTTATGGCGATAAGCAAGTCGATTTAAATTTTCATAACCAAAAGGTTATTGAAGAAGTCAAAGACATACTTCGCTTCTGGCTGGATCGTGGCATTTATGGCTTTCGCTGCGACGTTATTAATCAAATTTATAAAACGACTTTAGAAGATGGAAAACAAAGACTTAGTCAAACTGGGCGCGAGCATTATCTTAATCAAGAAGGGAATCATCAAATTCTTCACGAAATTCATGAAGATGTTTTTTCAAAATATGACTGTATGACCGTGGGCGAAACTTATATGGTCGATTATGAAAATGCGAGACGTTTTATCGACAAAGAACTCGACATGGTTTTTCAATTTGATCACGTTAATGTCGACCGCAAAAAAACACCGATATTTGCCCGTAAGTACAAGCCTAAAAGAATGAAGAAAATCTTGTTTGGATGGCAAAATAATGTTTTGTGGAATACGAACTATTTGGAAAACCACGATCAACTAAGAAGCATTCCCCGTTTTGGCGATGAAAAGAGGTATTATCTCGAGTCAGGCAAAATGCTGGCGATGATGATAATGTTCCTAAAAGGAACAACTTATGTTTATCAGGGCCAGGAAATTGGGATGACAAATATTGGAACGAATGATATGTCACTAGTGAAAGACATCTCAGCTATTAACGTTTATGATCTTCTCCGTAAGATGAAATTCTCTCATAAGGCTGCCCTTAAATTAGTAGGAAATATTAACCGCGATAATGCCAGAACCCCAATGCAGTGGAACAACGAAAACAATGCCGGATTTACAAGCGGTGAACCCTGGCTAATCGTTAATCCCAATTATGATAAAATCAATGTCGAAAATAGTCTAAAAGACGAGAAGTCGATTTATCATTTTTATAAGAAAATTATTGCGATTAAAAAGAGTACTCCAGCGCTTTGCTATGGTGAGTTCGTTCCGTTAGCGACGAGCGGTAAAATCATGGCTTTTGAAAGAACGTTTGGTAACGAAGAGTACACGGTAATTCTCAACATGTCGAAGAAGAAAATAAAGAACCCCCTCTTTTTAAGAGGTGAAGTCATTATCGCTAATTATGAAGATGTTAAAAGCTATGAAGGCAAAGCATGGCTTAATCCCTTTGAAGGCGCATTAATTAGGACGCGATAATTCGAATTGACATATAACCATCTTACTATGTAATTTTTGATATTGTTTTACTAATACAAGTAGGCGCGTAATGATATAATTAGAAAAGTTTTTATCAAGGAGTTAGTTATGAGCACGAGAACACCAATTAGTTGGGACGAATACTTTATGGGCATTGCTGTCTTTTCCTCATTACGTAGTAAAGACCCGAACACCCAAGTCGGAGCCTGTATTGTCGATAAAGACCATAAAGTTGTTTCGATTGGTTATAACGGCATGCCTCGAGGCATTGACGAAAGCCAAGTATCGTGGGAAAAAGGCGAAGGCCTGGACTCGAAATATCTTTATGTCTGCCACGCGGAGTTTAACGCGATTTTAAACACCCGTAATGGTTCGGCTCTTGATGGTTGTACTTTGTACGTTACGTTATTCCCTTGTAATGAATGCGCAAAAGCGATTATTCAAACCGGAATCAAAGAAGTCGTTTTCTCGGAAAACAAATATGAAGACTCGACGATGACAAAAGCTAGTGTTCATTTGCTTCATCTCGCCGGTGTCAAAATTCGTAAATATATTGGAAGAACGCCAAAGATTGAAATGCTATAAACATGAAAAAAGAAACAAAACTATTAATTAAAAGAATTCTGATTGGCTCGATGGCCTTGCTTCTCTTTTTTATTGTGGTGATGTCTTCGCTTCACTATGCTTTTCAAAATAGCATCAAAGTATGGGTTTTCTTTTTAATTAGCGGTCTTGCCATCTTAGTTTTTGTTGGTGTTATGATTTTCATTGAAGTTTATGCCCGGAGAAAGAAATAATGCAGGCCTTAGAAGTAAAGAACTTATTTTTTTCCTACGATGGGAAACATGACGCCGTTAACGACGTTTCTTTTAATGTTGAACGTGGGAAATATGTTTCAATTATTGGCCATAATGGTTCAGGTAAATCAACGCTTGCGAAATTAATCATGGGTTTGCTCGCTTTTAAAAAAGGCGAAGTCAAAGTTTTTGACGAAGTTTTGAGTAACGAAACCTTGCATGCAATTCGCTCTAAAATCGGCATCGTCTTTCAAAATCCCGATAATCAATTTATTGGGGCAACCGTTAAAGATGATATTGCCTTTGGCCTTGAAAACCGTTTAGTTCCCCATGAGAAAATGGAAGATATCATTCAAAAGTTTGCCGCGAAAGTTCATATGAGCGAATTTCTTGAAAGCGAACCAGCGAATTTGTCCGGCGGGCAAAAGCAAAGAGTGGCAATTGCCGGCATCCTGGCCATGGCGCCTGATCTAATCATTCTTGATGAAGCAACTTCGATGCTTGATCCCAAAGGAAAGCGCGAAGTAAAGGAAACCCTTTTTGCCATGCGACAAGAAAATCCAAATCTAACAATTCTTTCGATCACGCACGACATTGAAGAAGCGGCCATCAGCGATGAAGTAATCGTCATGCATCAAGGAAGAGTCATCTTAAGCGGAACGCCAAAAGAAGTGTTCGCTAATGAAGACATATTAAAAAATATTGACCTTGATTTTCCTTTTATTCAAAAACTTAAAAAAGCCCTCAAAACGCAAGGAATTGATGTTGATAACCTTGCAAATCTCGGTGAAATGGCGGAATTTTTATGCCGATAAAATATGATAACGTATCGTTTACATATAATGACAAAACCCCATTTAGCTATGAGGCTCTTTCTAATGTGAACTTGGAAATTGTCGACGGCTCATTCACGGCGATTGTCGGAAAAACCGGCTGTGGAAAGTCAACTCTTATTCAACAGCTTAATGGTCTACTCGTGCCAACTTTTGGTGAAGTAATTGTCAATGATTATGTCGTTAGCAAGAATCGCAAAAGACGAACTAAAAAAATAAAAGAATTGCGAAGACTAGTAGGCATTGTTTTCCAATTTCCAGAATATCAATTGTTTGAAGAAACGGTCGAAAAAGATGTCGCCTTTGGTCCAAAAAACTTTGGTCTGAACAATGAAGAAGCCTTAAAGAACGCCCATGAAGCCCTTAACCTGGTAGGACTTGACGAGAGTTTCTTTAAACGCTCCCCGTTTGATTTATCGGGCGGTGAAAGACGAAGAGTCGCCATCGCCGGTATTCTCGCATTAAAGCCAAACATTCTCGTGCTTGATGAGCCGACCGCCGGACTAGATCCTCGCGGCGCTCGTGAAATGATGGCGCTTTTTAAGGGTCTTCATCAAAGTGGCACAACCGTTATTATTGTTACCCACGATATGAATATTGTTCTTGAATATAGCGACACGGTTATCGTTATGGAAGATGGTGAAGTAAAAGAAATTACCACGCCTTTGCAATTGTTTAATCAAGAAAATGACCGCTACTCATTAGAGACGCCGTTATTATATAAATTTGTTAAATCACTGTCCGATAAAGGTATGAATCTCAATATCACGATGATTAAGGATATCGACTCATTAGCGAAGGCAATTGCCAGGGAGAAAAAGCAGTGAAAGGCTTAACCCTAGGCCGCTATGCGCCTTTTAATAGCTTTGTTCATCGCCTTGATCCCCGGAGTAAGCTTTTTATTCTCGTCCTGATGATGGTCGCCGTTTTTTATAGTTATCAAAGCCAAGTCATGACTTTTGTCATGGGTGGCATTTTGTTCCTCATAATTTTTGTTATTTTACTCGTTTCAAGAATTAGTCTTCGCCAACTATTTTCTTCGTTAAAAGCCTTATGGATAATGATTATCATCCTTTTGCTTATTAACATTTTGGTTCCACCGGTTAACGCCACCAACATAGCTTTTAGCGTTGGTAGTTTTAATGTCTTTTGGGAGTCAATCTTGCAAAGCGCGAAAATTATCTTGCGCTTAGTGATGATGATTTCCTTAACTCTTATTTTAACAGCGACGACGAAACCATTAGACTTAACCTATGCTCTTGAATGGTATATGTATCCCTTAAAGATTATTAAATTTCCGACCCACGAAATTGCAATGACGATTTCTATTGCTTTGCGATTTATCCCGACTTTGCTAGATGAGACCATGAGAATAATGAATGCTCAAGCTTCGCGTGGTGTTGATTTCGAACATGGAAAAATCAAAGAAAAGATTAAAGCTATTTTATCCTTAATCGTCCCTCTATTTATGTCGGCGTTTCAAAGAAGCGAAGAACTGGCGAATGCTATGGAAGCTCGAGGTTATAATCCACGGGCGAAAAGAACTAGATACCGCAATCTCCATTGGAGTTTAGGCGATACCTTTGCTCTTATTCTTATTATGGTACTAACAGCAGGGGTTATTGTGACCTCAGCAATGAATTACAATTATATTGAAATGATTTTTAATATTCCGACATGGGTGATAGTTTTATGAGATATTTAGCGACGGTCCAATATAATGGTACACATTATCTTGGCTGGCAAAGACAGCCGAACGTTTTGACGATTCAAGGCTCAATTGAAGCAGTGTTATCTAAAATATTAGATAAAGAAACGATTATCTATGGTTCGGGACGCACCGATGCTGGGGTCCATGCTTTGGGTCAGACTTTTCATTTTGACTTTGAAAAGGAAATTGAAGATCTCGATAAGTTTCGTTATGCGATGAATCGCTTATTAAACCGCGACATTCATATCGTTGATATTAAGCAAGTCGCGGATGATTTTCACGCGAGATTATCGGCTAAATACAAAGTATATCAATACATTATTAATACTGGCGAAGATGATCCTTTTAATGTTGATTTCAAACATTTTTATCCACGCAATATAGACTTTGAAGAGATGAAAAAAGCCGCGAAGCTATTCTATGGAAAACATGACTTTCGAAATTATACGAGCAAGGAAGAAGACGAAGGCCAGTTTGTTCGCGAAATCGTTGGCATTCATATGAATAATCCTAAGGACCACATAATTATTGAAATAGCCGCGACTGGCTTTATGCGTTATATGGTTAGAATGATTGTCGGAACACTAATTGAAATCGGCATGGGTCGGTTTACAAGTGAAGAAGCGGCCAAACTGCTTGATAATCAAGAACGAAATTTCGTTAATTATAAGGCTCCTCCTAATGGTCTTTATTTGGTCAAAGTAGAGTACTGATGTAAGATAAAAATGAAAGTATTGGAGAAATATTATGGGAAGACATTTTGAAGTAAGAGCGGCAGCAATGGCTAAAAGCGGAGCAAGAAAATCCGCTTTGTACGCTAGAGCCTCCCGCGAAATATATATGGCCGCTAAGTCTGGTATTCCAGATCCAAATAACAACCTCGCCCTCCGTTCAGCAATTGATAAGTTTAAAGGCCAGTCCGTTCCTCGCGATGTTATCGATCGGGCCATTAAAAAAGCTCAGGGCGGAGACACGGAAACTTATACAGCAGGAAGATACGAAGCTTTTGGACCTGGAAATTCGTTTTTGATTATTGATTCATTAACGGATAATGCCAATCGTGCTTTTGTTGAAATTCGCACCGCGGTCACTAAAAAGAGCGGTCACATGGGTACTGTTAACTATAACTTTACGGAGGCTGGAATTCTCGTTTTTGATTTCGAAGATAAAGACGCAATCGAAGAAGCACTCGTGCTTGGTGATGTCGATGTTCGCGAAATTTCGCTAGAAGACGGAGTCATGGAAGTGTTAGTTGAACCGACAAGTTTTGGTCAAGCCAAAGATTTATTAAATTCTTTGGGTATACACGAATTTAAGGTCGCGGAAATTCAAATGCTCGCCAACGACGCGATTAATCTTAGTGAAGAAGACCAAGCTCTTTTTCAGGAACTGTTAGATGTTCTTGATGAACTGCAAGATGTCCAAAACGTCTTTCATAACGTTAATTTGAATTAAAGGCGTATGATTGAAAGTATCCGAGAAATAATCATTGACAATTCTATATGTAATATATAGACTTTATATCGGCGCAAATTGCGAAAACTACGGTCCCGGTAAGATTATAGTTTGAGTAAGGAGAATATTATGCAACGTCAAACAAC
>JBAYBO010000048.1:0-7363 GCA_041669225.1 Bacilli bacterium
GAGGGATGGGACCTGAGGCGACCAAAAACGTCTATGGCTATTTCATCGAACTCAACAAGCATAAGCCTGAGCAAGAACATCCAAATCTTGTTATTTTAAGTTGTCCGAGCATTCCCGACCGCACTGAAGCCATTCTTAATGACGGAGAAAGTCCTCTTGAGGACATGATCAAAACTGCCAAATGTTTAGAAACGTTAAAAGTTGACTGCATCATCGTAACTTGCATCACCGCTCATTACTTTGTACCCGAAGTCCAAAAACATATCAAAACACCAATTTGCGATGCTCTTGAGATTCTTAAGGAACACCTTCATCAAATCACAAGAATCGGTGTTTTATCCACATCGGGAACAAAAGCCACAAAAATATTTGATCAAAAGTTAAACAATTCCACGATTTTTTATCCAGATGAAAAAGACCAGTTACTGGTCATGGATGCAATTTATGGAAAGCACGGTATCAAGCGAACCGGAAATAACAAACATGCATATCATAAAATCTACCATGCCGGTTTGAATCTAATTAAGCAGTATGACGTTGAAGCATTGATTGCCGGCTGCACAGAATTGCCGCTTCTTGATATAAAAGAAATTGCCGGAATAAAGGTAATTGATCCAATGAGAGTTTTAGTTGAATGGGTTACTCAAAAATATCATTAAATAGTCGAGGGAGAAAACTATGGAAATCCGTTACTATAAAGAAAGCGACGAAAGCGCACTCTTAAAACTACTCAGCAAAGACGAAGAATGGGTTTGCTACAGTTCGCCAATAGATTGGAATGATTATAAAATAGCAATTAATCAATCGAGTGTTTTATTGCTTTTTGATGGCGATGAAGTCGCCGCCTTCCTTCGCTACAAAATGGATGGTTCTTTTGGTGTCTACATCTATGACTTACTCGTTGATAAGAAGAAACGAGGCAATAACTACGGCCAATGTTTAATTGACAGAGTAGGCAAAAATCATCCTCACGATGACATTTATGTCATGTCCGACAACAATGGTTACTATCGCAAACTCGAATATAAACCAATCGGCACAATTTTTCAAATTCAAGCAAAAATTAAATGATAACTTTTTCTTTGATAAAAGATGCGAGTTCTAAAGCGGCGTGTGCATGCATTTTTGCGTTTGGATGGCCTTCATTTGGCATGGAACCACCAACTAATAAAGAAGAAAACTTCAGGCGATAAATCGCCCGTGTCGGATCACTTGATATGCGTTCAAGCACTTCATTTATATCATCGCGAATTTTTAACATATTCCACGTGACGATAACTTTCGAATAGGGATACATTAAAAATAAACGGTCGATTAATAAACGATATTGTTTTTCAAACTCATTTAATTCACTTTGATAATTGATTTCGTTTTTAATACGATCAAAATAGTGCGAATCATTCGCTGCGAGATTTAATACTACAATATCCGGAACAAACCTCTGGTTATCCCAAATAATCGCGTTTTCCATTGTCGTATTTTCATTAAAATCCGCAAAATTGAGAAGTGGGATTATGTTCTTGATTTTGCACCAATCAACCCATGGCGATTTATAAACCGGGAATCCTCCCACGCATATCAAAGAATATTCCGCGTTGAGCATCTTCGCGCTCAAATATGCAAACGAGCGGCAAGCATCTTCGGTTTTGGTCGTGAATTGTTGTTCATTGTTTTCGGCAGCTGTGCCATTCCCGGCCGTGACCGAATTTCCATAAAATTCGATTCTTAACTTCTTGCTTCTTATATCATTTTCTAGAAACTCGCCATCGCAAGTTAATTCAAGAAGGGCCACACTACCCGTGATGCATTCATTGCGTTTTAAAACAATTACCTGATGAAATCCTTCTTCACCCGCAAATAAAACATGTTCACTTACTTGACTTGTAATCTCAATCACTCGCGCGTCTTTAGCATTGCTAGCTTCATCATGAAACACAGCAAGATAAGGTCGATTTATGTCGTCTTGACTTTTAGTAGCTAAGAATCTTGCTTGCAAGTTTTTACCAAAAAAGCGAATACGAAAACCGGATGCTGAAAAATTAAACCAAACGGCGTTATGTTTTTCGTCATAATAATAACGGCCAATCCACTTAACGCGATTAGAATTCAACAATTGTTTTTCGCTTATTTTGCGCATAACAACCTCTTAAATTATATCAATGGCATTTTGATCAAGGTATACTTCAAATTCCGGCATTTCATAGACAGTGAAATTATTATCGACCATGAGAGTAACGTAATCTGCAAAGCCATCAATTTTGACGTAAATAGCGTTCTTCTCGCCAGTCTTGTCCTCGTCATAAGCCGAGACTTTGACTAATTGTTGTTTCGGATAGTCAACTTTTTCGAGTTTATGCTTTTTAATCATCTTCTTGGTGAAGACAACTTTAGCTCCTTCTTGTTTTATTTTTAAGATGTGGCTTCCGACTTCAATGCCTTCGATAGGATCAAGAGTGAGCTGATTTTTTCCAAATGAAACAACCATTTTGCCATCTTTCAAGACGACTTCGCAAGGCACTTGATTGGAATTATTCTTTTCTTTTAGTAACAATCTTTCATTCCCGTCATAAATATTAATGGCATCAACTGGAATGCTTAAGATAATTTTTTCGCCGCTTTTTAACACTCCATCATCTTCAACGCGGACTTTGTACACTAAGTAATTATCAAAGCCGTTAATTTTTGAATAACAGGCATAATAATCGCTATGTTCTTCAACGAAATCAATGACGGCTTCAATTTTAAATGCGTTTTCGATTTCGCCAGGAACGACGTCTTCTGGCTTAAACGCCAAGAAAACATTACCGCTAAAGGCACGGTCGACGAGATGCGCTAAATAATCGTCGCTTAAATCCCATTTATTTTTTCCAAATACCAGTTCATTCTTATTAATGTTGGCGGCAAAGCGATTTTCACTTGGAATACCCATAATCGAATGCTCGGTTTTGGCGTCAAATAGATGAGCTTTTTCCATATTGAAAGAAATCTTAATTTTCTGTTTAGCTTTAACGCGGTCGACATTCGTCGTCTTGATGATTAGATAATCATCGCGATTAGCCATTTTGGCGTAAATAAGCGTTTCATCGCCCAGCTGCTCGACAACATCGACAAACACCTCAATTCCCTCTTCGCCAATCTCGATATTTTCTGGGCGAATGCCGAGTAAAACATCTTGATTTAAATAATCTAAAGAAGCAAGTTGACGGCGCTTGTTTTCACTAAAAACGACTTTCATGTTTTCATTTCCATTTAATATGGCGACTAATTTATTATTTTCTAAAGAAATCTTTGATTTAAGAACGTTCATCTGCGGCGAACCTAAAAAGGTCGCGACAAATAAATTTGTTGGATTTTCAAATAACGTAATCGGAGTATCGACCTGCTGAATATAACCATCTTTCATGACGACGATTCGTGTCCCCATCGTCATCGCTTCCGTCTGATCGTGAGTTACATAAATAAAAGTCGTCGCTAGGCGATTGTGTAGTTTGGTGATTTCCGTCCTCATTTGCACGCGAAGTTTCGCGTCTAAATTTGATAATGGTTCATCAAGCAAAAAAACACTTGGTTCGCGGACGATGGCTCGTCCTAAAGCAACTCTTTGTCTTTGTCCACCGGATAAGGCTTTAGGTTTACGAGTTAATAAATCAGTAATTTCAAGAATTTCTGCGGCTCTTTTAACGCGTCGGTCAATGTCCTCAGGATCAAACTTCCGCAGTTTTAAACCGAAGGCCATGTTTTGATAAACGGTCATGTGCGGATATAACGCATAACTTTGAAAAACCATCGCGATATCGCGATCTTTTGATTCCTTGTCGTTAACATAGGCATTATCAATATAAAGTTGTCCGGCCGTGATTTCTTCTAAGCCAGCAATCATGCGCAGCGTCGTGGATTTTCCGCATCCAGATGGTCCGACAAAAACGATGAATTCCTTATCCTTGATATCGAGACTAAAATCCTTAACGGCGCGAACGCCGCCTTCATATACTTTGTAAACGTGACGAAGTGATACTTGTGACATATTAGTTTTCGGTGTTAGCCTACTTCCTCCTCTTTCTTAATTTGTTCGACATATAAACCACGCTTAACATAAGCGGGGTGATGTTCTTGATTAATGAATTTATCAAAACTTGAATGGCTTAGCAAAGTCCACAAAAAGATACCGACAAAGCTAAATATTACGAAGAAAAATATAGCAATAAATGCCGCGATATAATGAACGGCCACTAAAGCCAAAACAATTCCTGGCGAGATAATTATAAATAATAAAGAAATCGGAAGACGTACAGTCGCGATTAGGAAACAATTCTTTAACGCTTGTCCGAACGTATTTTGGTAGACATGAATGTAAGCGAAGAAATAACATCCGCTCATTACCACTAGCAAAAATTGGACCACGAGGATTCCGATACCGATACCCGTCGCGACTGGGGCATTAACATAAAAGGTTGATAAGTAAACACCACCAACCACTAAGGCAAAGGTCGAAAGGGCAATTATTATTGACATAAGAAACGTTTTCTTTAATTCGCTTTTAAGCGCACTGAAGAAGTGAACAAGAAGCATCAGTCCCTCGCCCCAAGCGAGCCGTTTCGCAACGCCATACGCCGCGGAAACGCCAAGAAAGGCCAAAATCAAGGCCGGTATAGCGATAAGACTTCCATAAAAGAGAAGCGAGAATAAAACATTGAAAGGTTCACTATTATTGCTCGCGTTGGCAAGCATATTGTAAAAAACGATAAAGACGGCGATTAAAGGGATAAAAAACAGAGTTGTTAATAAACTTGTATTAACAACCGAAAAAGTATGATTAAACAAGATGTCGCGAAAAAGTTCCCGCCGATTGTTCGGTAGTTCTTTTTTGCTAAAATCGTTAATACGAACTTTTTCTTTCATCTTTTTACCTTACTAGATAGGATAGAACTTCTAACGCTAAATCGTATTCAGCCGTTTCGTAATTTCCGAGATCGGATATGTTTTGGCTTGAACCGCTGATGAATAAATAGTAATTGTCATTAACGTCAAAATTAATATAACTATCAAGCCACGACGTCTTACTCCCACCACGAAGCAAAATGCCATAGTCTACATCTTGATAAGAATAAAAACTTTCGGTTCCTTCAAGATAAGACTCTTTAATATCACCATCAACAGGCAGCAGTGCTTCTTCAAATAGAACGTTTTCAAAAATGCTTTCCGGAAGAATGAGCAAATCAGATGAATTATAGCCGACGACTTGGAGTTTTGATTGAAAAGCGTTGTCATTAGGCAGAGCCTGATTGCTTTCAACAAGTTTCAAACCATCATTTTCAAATTCTGTTTCTAGGATATCATTAAAGCCAGCATTTTTAATTTCAGAAGCCACGAAAAGATCGAGTCGTTCAAACGCCTGAGGACGATGAAGTACGCCAAACGCCCAACTCCACAAGCCAATCGCGATAAAACTGGCTAGGACATAATAAAGCCAGTCGTAATGAAGACCTTTTTTAAACGCTTTTTTAGAAAAAATCTTCATTTAAGAACCTCATAAGATATTAAAACATTTGCGAAAGTCTTAACTTTTAATAAAGCCGCAAACGGCAAATCTTCAATGGGTTCAAGTAAATATAATTCTCGTTCATAGTCCTGACCCTTAACGTGTTCGATGGTGTTTACTTTAAATAGTTCCACGCCGCGCTTAATGGCTATATCTAAGCTTTGACCTTTTATGGTCAGAATGCTCTCTTCAAGTAGCCCCGCTTTCATGTCTTTATAAAAATTTCGTTGATAGTGCAGAGCGCGAAAAGGGTTGGTGAAAAAATATAGCGAGCCCCACGCCAAAATGATAGTGAGAACAATGGTGATAATCATCACTAATGCATATTCATCTTTTGATGTGAAATATAAAGTTAGTATCGCCCCAAACATGACTAACGAGATGACAGAATAAATAAGCAAAGCGACTCCAAAGAGCCGGTTTACCTGACTATATTTTTTCTTACCATCAATGAGGAGTCGCATGTTTTTCCTTTTATAAATTATCCATTAGCGTCCGTTTGATAACTCCGCCCCATAGGACATATCCATAGCGAGACATATGAAGACCATCACTTAAAAAGTAAGCAACATTCGGATTCCCGTTCGGTTTTAAAAGAATTGTTCCAGCGTCGATTGGTATTAGCCATTCACTGTTAGAGCCTTGGTTAGCATAGTTAATAACGATGTTATTGCCCGTAATAATTTCTTCGGTGTATTGCATGAATCCAGGAAGTTTATTCATTAAAACGTAGTAAACTTGAGTATTTGGCAAATGTTCGTGAATGTCGTCAAATAACTCAACAAGCAAATTACCAGTTACCTGACCGGTTTCTTTGCTGTTAATAACATTGTTAATGCCGACATAAAGGACGACAGCTTTTGGCGAATAAGGATAAATAAGGCGTCTTGCCAGTGCGTCGCGCCAATGCTGAACCGTCGTTCCGCCAATGCCGTGATTATAAGAAATAATCGGAGCTAAATCCTGAATTGATGTGTCCCAGTTTTCCATTGAAGAAGAGCCGCCTAAGAGCACGCGGTGATTTAACTCTTCGCCTTCTTTAACTTCATATTTTTGAGCTTTTGATTCGTAATTACTTGAAACCGCATAAGTTGAAGTGACATCAACGACAAGAGCGGAATGCTCACTGGTTACGCTTTGATAGGAAGTGATAATGATGACAATGTTTGTTTCTATTGAATAAGTTGCACTGATGATTTCGGTTGCTGTTTTGCGGACATATCCAAGATTATCAAGACAATCATCCGCACTATTTTCTAAGCGCAAAATCGCGGCTTTTGTTAAATTGACAATCCCACTAGATATCGGAATGTTACAAACGCTTTCGAACACAAAGCTTTCGCTCATTGCATCATTAATTTTCTCGACAGGAATATATTCCGGTTCAACGTAGGTCCCTTCCTGTTCAACATTCCATCCCGCATATAAGAACAAATTTCCCATTGCTAAATCAACGTCAAAATTCCATTCTTCTAAACAGGCTTTTTCTTTGTACCAACCATTAAATGAATAACCTTCTCTTTGTGGATTTTCCGGTGCGATGACTAGTTGACCAATATCAATCTCGTTTTGATGATAAAGTAAGTCATCCCCCGTCGCTACGTATCCACTTGGAAGCGTGGCTTGGTCTTTTCGGTAATTCAACATGAAATTAACGACTGGCTCTGGTGTGACATACTGATAACCTTCATTATGGTTATCATCGCATCCGCATAAAGCGCCGACAAGTAACGGAAGAAGAATGAGCAAACGATATTTTTTCATAAACTATTTCCCTCCTTGGCTTTTTACAAAGCCGAGCAGTTCGTTAAGCTCACAAGTGGC
>JBAYBO010000049.1:0-7154 GCA_041669225.1 Bacilli bacterium
ACAGCTATGGGCTTTTTTGTTAGTGTAATTGCCAATTATTTATTATCCGTCTTATGGGTGTTTCAAAACGTTGATCAAAAGACTGATGTAAAGTCTAAAAAGAATATTTTTCTCTTTGTCATACTATCCGCGGGTGGACTATTACTTGGCACTGGTGTGATGATTGGTTTTGAGTCTTTGGCCGCAAGCGTTATTCAAGTCGATATTAATAACTGGATAAGCGATTTCCTCGTTAATTATTTGCGTTCAGCCGCCTTCTGGTATTTTACCCTCTTCTTTGGAATCAAAACACTCGTGATTTTGTCGTATAATTATATTACGAGAAAGAAAATTATATTTAAGGCTCCAAAGGAGAAAGATAATGAACAAACTACGAATTAACATGCTTTCTAAAGCTGACTCTATTGATGGCCAGGGAGTCGGTTCGGCGTATTTAGAACAAGTTGCCCTCGTCAAAGAATGCGATGACATTTTTGATGTAACGGTTAACAATTCCGGATCAAAATTCGATATTGTCCATGTGCATACGATTAATCCTCAATATTATCTGAAGATGAATAAAAAGCATGTCAATGTTTGCTATGTTCACATGCTACCTGATACATTAGATGGATCGATTAAGCTCCCAAAAGGTCTTTTCAAATTTTTTAAAAAATATGTAACGAGGTTTTATCAAAAAGCCGATGAAATTGTCGTTGTGAATCCGATATTTATTAACCCTCTTGTCGAACTCGGCATAAAAAAAGAACACATTACTTATATCCCTAATTACGTATCTAAAAATCAATTTCATATCATCAGCGAAGATAAGAGAATGGAGGTACGTGATTTGTATGGCGTCCCCCGTGATCGTTTCGTCGTGCTCGGCGTTGGCCAGGTTCAAACTCGAAAAGGCGTTTTAGACTTTATCGAGACCGCAAAGCGTAACCCCGAAATGTTTTTCGTGTGGGCGGGCGGATTTTCGTTTGGAAAAATTACTGACGGATATAAAGAACTGAAAGAAATTGTTGATAATCCACCAGAGAACGTTAAGTTTACAGGTATCGTCAAACGCGACAAAATGAACGACATATTTAACATGTCAGACGTCCTTTTTATGCCTTCATTTAACGAACTTTTTCCAATGGCGATTCTCGAAGCTGTTAACGCTCATAAACCCGTCTTATTAAGAGACTTAGATTTATATGTTGACATTCTCTTTGAAAAATATGAAAAGGGCCACGGTGTCGATGATTTTGTCATAGGCCTTCAAAATCTAAAAAATGATAAAACCTTGTATGATAAAGCGTCAAAGAATTCAGCCTATATCAGTGAGTTTTATTCTAAAGAACATGTTCGCGAAATATGGCGCGAATATTATCCGAGAATATACCAAAAATATTTAGGTCACAAAAAATACCCTAAATAATTATGTAGTTTCACCCATCATCTTATTTTGCTTTAGGTAAAGTTTTACTTTAGAATAGGAATATGGAAAAAAGAGTTATTAAACGTTACGAATACGAACTTATGCAACTCTTAAAACATACTGAAGAGGTGGATATTTACCTTGCCAAACGAAAAGATCGTTACTTTTCCTTCCGCGAATATCGTGTTGAAAAACCATATAATGAGGATTTGGCAAAGTACAAAAAAATACAAAAAATAGGCGTTAATGTGCAGAAGCTCATTGCTCATGACCGTCAACTTCTCGTTTTGATTTTCGAATGTTTTCAAGAACCAACAGCCCTCGATGTCTTAGCAAAAGAAGAACTTAAGGAAATATATTTTAAACAATTATTTACTATTTATCGATTCTGCCGTTTTTCAAAAGTTGAGCTTAACTATCTACCTAATAATTTCGTTCTCAAAGGTACGACGCTTTACTATATCGGTGAAGAAATTACCGCTTCCGATCCATCTCGAAACTTAGAAAATTTTGGACTTCGCTACTGGATATATTCAAAAGAAGCGTCCGAACTTCTTGAAGAAAAAGGACTTCCCAGTGAACCCAAACGTCTTATTAGCGAGGAAGAAACTAACAAACGAATTGTCCTACTAAGCGTCACCTATTGGTGATAAACTATAGTCATGCTCGAAAAAATAGTCATCTTTAACTTATCCTCAAATCCCGAACTGACGAAAAAAATCGCTGCCTTTTTAAAACTTCCTATAGGACAAGTTGAACTTATGCATTTTGCTGACGGCGAAATCATGGCTCGTTCGCTTGACTCGGTGCGAGGTAAATCCGTATATATCGTCCAATCTACTTGTTCACCGGCATCAGAAAGGCTAATGGAATTATTGGTCTTAATTGATGGCATCAGAAAGGCTAGTGCCAAGGATATTAACGTCGTCATTCCTTATTATGGGTATTCTCGCCAAGACCGTATCGCCCGTCCACGCGAACCAATTTCGGCTCGTTTGGTTGCCGATTTATTACAAACAGTTGGCGTTTCTCATTTGATAACCATTGACTTGCACACTCCACAAATTCAAGGTTTCTTTTCTTGCCCAGTCGATAATTTATCGACAATTCATTTATTCGCCAGTTATTACACGAAGAAATTAAAACAATTGAAAATTAATCCTAGTGAAGTCGTCGTTGTTTCTCCCGATCACGGAAGTGCTCACCGCGGGCGCGATCTTGCTACCGCTTTGCCGGGCTCTCAACTTGCTATTGTCGATAAAAGACGACCTTCGCCAAATGAAGCTGAAGTCGTTAACATCGTCGGCGATGTCGAAGGCAAAACGTGCATTATTATCGACGATATTATTGATACGGGCGGGACGATTGTCGCTTCGGCTAAAGAACTATATGCCAAAGGAGCGAAAAACATTCTTGTTGCCGCATCTCACGGGGTATTTTCTCGTAACAGTGTTGACGCCATGAAGAACGCTGGCATCAGCGATATTGTTGTTACTGATAGCATCGAAAAGAGTATTCCTGACGTCAATGTAATTTCGGTCGCCGAGGTTTTATCGCACGTTATAACACATAATGAAAGTGGAACGTCTCTACCCCCTGAATATCTCGCTTTTTATTAAAGAGCTGTAATTTGCGGCGTTTTAATTGTATTTATACATAAATGGACAACAAAATTAAGAACCGATCGCTCATTGAAAGAATATCGATTAACGCGATGATCGCGTCAATCTATTTCATTTTGACAATGGCAACTTTGCCTGTTTCCTTTTTGGGAATGCAAATTCGAATTGCCGAAATGCTCATTCTTCTTTGCTTTTTTCGCAAGGATTTCGTCATCGGTGTTTCGGTTGGCACCCTGCTTGCTAATACGATGTCGCCAATGTTTGCCTGGGATATGCTTTTTGGCACCCTCGCGACGATTATAAGCGGGTTGCTCATCGGTTACATGAAGCAACTATTTATTGCCGCCTTGATTCCGGTTGTTATTAATGCCTTTGTTGTGGGACTTGAACTTCATTTAATCATGGGACTTCCTTTTTGGCTTAATGTTGGACTGGTTGGACTCGGCGAATTTATTGCTGTTGCAATTTTGGGTTATTTTATCTTCCTTGCCTTAGGCAGAAACGAAAAATTCCAAGAGATGATTGGTACGAACCAAAATTATCGATTTAAGTGGTAGTTTTTTGATTTGAGTTATTATTTTTTTCTTATTATTTGTTAATTTATTGGCATTTTCGAGTTCAATATTTTAATATCTTGTATGCTATGGAAAATTTTTATTTAGAAATAAAACATATTTGCAAACAAACCGGTGCTCGTTATGGAATTTTGCATACTCCTCATGGTGATGTCGAAATACCGATGTTTATGCCGGTTGGTACGCTTGCCACGGTCAAAACGTTGTCGCCTGAAGAGGTAAAGCAACTTGGCTCAGGCGTTATCTTAGCTAATACATATCATCTCCACCTTCGCCCCGGAGAAGAAATCGTTAGTAAGGCTGGTGGAATCCATAAATTTATGAATTATGACGGTCCGATTCTAACTGACTCTGGCGGTTTTCAAGTCTTTTCTTTAATGGATAACCGCAAGATTAGTGAAGAAGGCGTCGTCTTTAAAAGTCATCTCGACGGTTCAAAACTTGAATTTACTCCAGAAAAAGTAATTGCTATTCAAGAAAAAATTGGAGCCGACATTATTATGTCGTTTGATGAATGTATGCCTTATCCTGTCGAACACGAGTATGCTAAAAAAAGTGTGGAACGGACTTTGCGGTGGGCCAAGCGAGGCAAAGGAGCTCAAACACGAATCGACCAAGCCTTATTTGGCATCGTTCAAGGCAGTGACTATGAAGATCTTCGTCAATTTTCGGCCACTGAATTAGTCAAAATTGATTTCCCTGGTTATTCAATCGGTGGAACTTCAATTGGGGAGCCCAAAGACGTCTTTATCAAAATGGTAGATCAATCAGTTAAATATCTGCCAGCGGATAAACCGCGATATTTAATGGGGGTTGGTTCAATTGACTTTTTGCTTGAAGGCATCGAACGGGGCGTCGATATGTTCGATTGCGTTCTGCCAACACGAATTGCCCGTCATGGAGCCTTGATGACATCAATTGGCAGAGTTAATATCCGCGATGCAAAATATAAAGAAGACTTCTCGCCCTTAGATCCTAATTGCGATTGCTATACTTGCAAGAATTATACAAAAGCCTATCTTCGCCATCTTTATGTCAGCGAAGAAACTTTTGGAAAAAGACTCCTATCAATCCATAATGTTCGCTTCCTCATCTCTTTGATGGAAAAAGCCCGCCAAGCTATTCAAGAAGATCGGTTTGGTGATTTTAAAAATGAAGTCTATCGCTCCTTTGGGAACAAAAAAGGTTTTTAATGGATATAAATCTTTTTGATTTTATTTTACCTGAGCATTTAATTGCTCAATCTCCATCACCAATTCGCGATGAATCGCGAATGATAAGCGTGGATCGCTTTAACCAAACCTTTAAGGATGAACATTTCTTCGATATTTTGAAATACCTTAAACTGGGTGATGTTTTAGTGCGAAACAACACAAAAGTTTTGCCGGCTCGCCTATTTGGAATAAAGGATGGAACTGGTGCCCATGTCGAAGTTTTATTGCTTCGTGAATTAGAAAAAGATTTATGGGAATGTTTAGCTGGTAATGCCAAAGCGATAAAAAAAGACACGATTATTAATTTTAAAGAAAGTGTTTTAAAGGCGGAATGCGTCGAGGTAAAAGATGAAGGAATTCGTCATATGCGCTTTATATACGATGGAGTCTTTCTAGAAGCTTTAGAAAAAGTTGGCTTGATGCCTTTACCACCTTATATTAAAAAGCAATGCGAAGATAATAGCCGTTATCAAACAGTGTACGCCGAACGTCTTGGCAGTAGTGCTGCTCCGACGGCGGGTTTTCATTTTACTCCGGAATTACTAGCAAAAATCAGGCAAATCGGCGTTGAAATCATTGATATTACATTACATATTGGTCTTGGAACCTTTCGTCCAGTTAAAGTAAAAGACACCAAGGATCACGTCATGCATAGTGAGTATTTTGAAGTATCCGCAAACGCTAGCGAAACACTGAATAAAGCCAAAAAAGAAGGACATAGAATTATTGCGGTTGGCACGACTTCAACAAGAACGCTTGAGGCCATTTATCACAAATATGGCAAGTTCGTTGCTTGTAAAGAAGCGACGGATATTTTTATTAGTCCTGGTTATAAATTTGTAGCAATCGATGCTCTAATTACCAATTTTCATCTTCCGAAATCAACTTTGATTATGCTTGTTTCGGCTTTTCTCGGCCGCGAATTTACTTTGCAAATTTATGACCATGCGATAAAGGAGAAGTATCGGTTCTTTAGTTTTGGAGACGCAATGTTTATTTATGGAAAACAAAAAGAATTACTATCTTAAATCGATTGAAGAAATCGGAAAACTTGGAAGCAAAGGTCCTAAACCGACTCTTTTACTGCATTCATGCTGCGCACCGTGCTCAACTTATACATTACTATTTTTGTGTCCTCATTTTGATGTCAGTGTCTACTATAATAACTCAAATATTTATCCAGAAAGTGAATTTCAAAAGCGCCTGAATGAATTAAAGAAATTCTTAGATGATTTTGAAAAAAAAGAAGGTTTTAAAGTATCTCTTGTGACGCCATCTTATGATAATGATCAATATAATATCGATTTAGAACCTTTTGCTCATTTACCGGAAGGGTCGACGCGCTGCTTTATTTGTTATGAAAAGCGAATGGATCAGGCTTATGCTTTTGCAAGCGATAATGGCTTCAACTATTTCGCGACAGCTATGACGATTTCCCGTCAAAAAAATTCGCAAATCTTAAATGCAATTGGCGAGAAGCTATCGAAGCTATATCCCAACACAAAATACTTCTATAGTGACTTCAAGAAGAACAAGGGAATTGATATTGCCAAAGATATGCGTGATGAGTATGGTCTTTACCAGCAAACTTATTGCGGCTGTAAATACACGTTTTTAAAGAAAAAATAGCTACTTATTGATGTCTTTTGATGTCCTTGGGATGATTCGATTACTCCATTTCTTAATTTGTTGACCATGCAAATAAATCACATCTTTTTGATTTTCTTAAAGAATAAATAGTATTTATGCTTGACTCGAACACGCACACAGGGGTAGTATATAAAACGTTGGCGTCTGCGTTGACATGCGAGGTTGCCGATACACCCACAGGCGTTGTCATGAATGGGTATCGGGTAATTCGTACAGAGCAAGATTCCACAGCCTGGAAACACAAGGAGGAAAGTTCATGGCTAAAACCAAAGTTATTAGGGTTCGCCTCAAAGCTTACGATCATAAGATACTTGATCTAAGCGTCGAGAAAATTCTCGAAGCAGCGAATAAAACCGGTGCCGGTGTCGTTGGCCCCGTTCCGCTACCCACGGAAAAACAAGTCTTCACGATTCTTCGCGCCGTCCACAAATACAAGGATGCTCGCGAACAATTCGAAATTAGGACACACAAACGACTGATCGATATTACTAACCCAACCAAGGAAACAGTTGACACCCTACGTCGGCTCGACTTGCCAAGCGGTGTAGATATCGACATCAAATTATAAAGGAGGTAAGACTGATGAAATCAATCATTGGACGTAAAATGGGCATGACGCAAGTCTTTGCTGAAGACGGCACCATGTACGCAGTCACCGTCATTGAAGTCTTACCCAACGTCGTCA
>JBAYBO010000050.1:0-7121 GCA_041669225.1 Bacilli bacterium
GAATGGCGATGCTCGAGTTGTGTTTCTTCCTGAAGACGCGATTTATAATCAATTGTTTTCTCTGGTGAATAGTTTAAGATATCATGCTCGAAAACACGCTTAACGATTCCGTAAGCCACTTTAAAGCCTAAGTCAAGATACACCGCACCGATAAAGGATTCAAACACATTTTCGAGCATTTTATCAGATTTTTCGACCTCGCCACTAAAACTATTACCGACAACAATATATTCGGCAAGGTGATGATAGCGAGCGTATTTAGCAAGAGCTTTAGTGTTAACAAGCGAACTTCTTAATTTAGTAAGAAAACCTTGGTCTTCTTCGGGGTGGGCTTGAAAGGCGAGATCAGCGACTGAGGCGCCGAGAATTGAGTCACCTAGAAACTCGAGTCTTTCATAATCTTCATGACAACTTTTGGCATCAAGATTATAAGAGGGGTGAGTAAAAGCCAATTCGTAGGTTCTAAGCTCTTTGGGCTTTAAACGAAAATATTTAAATAATTTAGATAAGCGATGCATTTTCTTTAATTCCTTTTTCTATTAGTGATGGGACATTTGCATTAGCAAGGCGATAGGCCACGCGAAGTGCGTGCATGAAGGCTAAACCATCGCTTGAGCCGTGAGCCTTGACGGCAACTTTGCTCAAGCCGAGAAACATCGCCCCACCATAATTTTTGTAATTCATGGTTTGTGACATTCGTTTAAAGCCTTTTTTTGATAAAAGATAGCCGATTTTCGAGAAGATATTGCGCTGAAAAGCCTCTTTAATATAGCCTGACATCATTTTGGCTAATCCTTCGACAGACTTTAAAAAAACATTACCAGTAAATCCGTCGGTGACAACGACATCAGCTGAGCCATTAAGGGCGTCGCGGCCTTCGATGTTACCCATAAAGCCAGGAAACCTTCCCGCCAGCAATTGATAAGCGTCTTTCGATTCAGGCGAACCTTTTTCCGGTTCTGAACCATTAGAAAGCAAATATACTTTTGGTTCTTTTACTTCTAGAACCGCCTGTGAGTATAATTTTCCTATTAGAGCGAATTGGGCAAGTTCTTGGGCTGAGTTTTCATTTGAAGCCCCAATATCGAGAATAACGACTTGTTGACCGAGCGTTTTTGTCGGAAACGGCGAAATGAGAGCTGGACGTAAAACGCCAGGCAGCTTCTTAAGCCGAATCGATGTCGAACCAAGATACGCACCGGTGCTTCCCGAGGAGACCAGGGCATCGGCATTTAATTCTAAAACTTTGTCGATAGCAATTGCCATCGAGGCTCCTTTAGAACGAATCGCGTCCATGACGCCGGCTTCCATAGGAAGAACATCGCGGGCATCGACCAAAGTAGCTTTGCCTTTAAGCAAAGACAATTCTTCAATTTTTCCGACCGCCGTTATTTCAACGTCAGTATAATCCTTTAAAAAGGCAAGAAGGCCTTCAACAGTCGCCGGGCTTCCGAGATCTCCGCCCATCATATCAACAACAATTTTAATCATAGTTATTTCCTTCCTTAATATTTTATCATTTACCATCGCTTATCTACATAAAAACGATGCATGTAGAACTTAGACGTTCGTGAACTTGGCCAAAGCTATTTCTTTTTTGGCCTTTGTTATTATCCGGCGGTTTTCAAAATCACGTTCGTTTTCAAGAATCGCTTTTGCGTCACTGCGGGCATATTCAAACATTTTAAAATCATCAATTAAATTAACGAATTCAAAGTTTGTGATACCAGACTGGCGAATGCCACTTAACTCCCCTGGTCCACGCCTTCTTAAATCTTCTTCGGCGATGAAGAAGCCATCATTAGACTCGACGAGAACATTTAGTTTATCAATTTCATCTTCATCTTCGCCGTCATAGACGAGTAAACATGTCGCTTCTTTACCGTCTCGTCCGATGCGACCACGCAACTGATGAAGACTTGCCAAACCAAACGAAGTTGGGGCGTAAATGACCATGGTTGAGGCTTCTTTAACATCAATTCCGACTTCAATGACGCTTGTGGAGACGATAATGGGTGTTTTTCCGCTTATAAACTCGCTTAGCGCATAGTTTTTATCATCGATACTCATTTGCCCATGTAGCAGACTAACTTGTCCAGGATAAAGCTGTTTGTAGTATTTAAACAGTTCTTCGACCGAAACGAGACCGGTCGCACTAACATCAATAACCGGAGCAACGACATATACGCGTCTTTGCTTCGTGATTGCCTTCTCAATTGTCTGATGAATTAACGCGTCCGAATTGGAAACCACTTTTGTGAAAATATTTCTTTGTGCAAACGGAAATTGCGTGAGCGTTGAGACGTCTAAATCGCCATAAAGAGTAAGGGCCAAAGTGCGAGGGATTGGCGTGGCAGACATGAGCAATAAATCGGCGTGTTCGCCTTTGGATGCGAGTAATAGACGTTGATTGACCCCAAAGCGATGCTGCTCATCAATAACAGCTAAACCAAGTGAAGAAAAATTCACGTCTTCAGAAAAAAGAGCGTGCGTTCCAATAACTAAGTCAATCTTATGATTGATTAAACCCATAATAATTTGAAATCGTTCTTTCTTTGGCGTTGCCCCCAATAGTAAGGCGATACGTAACGGGGTATCCGTAAATAATTCTCTTAAGGTTTTAAAATGTTGTCTTGCCAAAGCGTCAGTTGGAGCCATTAACGCTCCCTGGTCATTACGTAGATAATTGCCATAAAAGGCTAAGGCCGCGACCAAAGTTTTACCGGTTCCGACATCGCCTTGAAGTAAGCGATACATTAAACTTCTTTGATCCATATCTTTGATAATCTCGCCAACCGAATTAATTTGGTCGTCAGTAAGTTTATATGGCAAGGAACGGATGAAAGATTTCAATTTATCGCGGTCAATAAATTGTCGTTCGTTTTTGATGAGTTCTTTGTTTTGAGTGCGAATAATTTGTGTCTTCAATGAAAAAAGCAGACACTCCTCATACTTTAAAACGCGAAGCCCTTCATAAATATCCTTCTTTGAAAAGGGACGATGGGCGAGACGCAAAGCTTTTTCTTTGTCAAGAAGGCGATACTTTTCGCCTAAAGTCTTAGGAATATCACTAATAATCGGTTCTTCTTTGTTAACAAAGGATTTTTCGACTAACCGCGCGAATTGATAATTAGCGATGGCGTTAGGAAGAGAATAAACGGGGCGTAAATAATCACCCTCAGGTGGTTCACCTTTCGTGAGATTAATCATGTTAAATTTATTTTTGTAATAATCATAGTTAGCAACAAGTGTATAAAGACTTGCATCATCAATCATTTTGGTTAGATAGGGGCGGTTCCAGGCCTCGACTGCAAAAGTGTTTCCGGCTTTTGTTGTAAATGAAAAACGTGTGACTTGCGCTCTTGAAAAGCGCGAATTTACCGGTGAACGAGTAATTTTGCCGACAAAAACAACACGCTCTTTGTCTTTTAAACCATATTCGCGGGTCGGTTCGAGATTATCGTATTTGCGAGGCAAGTGAAAAATGATGTCTTCATAGGTGTATAAACCCATATCGTAAAGGGTCTTATTAATGCGTGGAGACTTCGAAAATTTCATAGCTTCATTTTAGCAAATTCATATGTTGTTATCAAAAAAGACCTATTATGGTCTTGTTTTACTTTTTATTCGACGCCGACAAGGAAAGAATAGACTGGCTGCTGACCGCGTTTGATATCAATTTCAAGCTCAGGATATTGTTCAAATAAGGACTCGCTCAATTTTGACTCCTCACTTTCGCTAATATCTTCGCCGAGAATAATGGTAAGAATCGCTGAGTTCGCATTAACCATTGATTTAACTAATTCATAAAGTGCTTCGATTTTGTCTTTGACACACACGATGATTGATTTGTTTTTGAAACCCATGTAATAACCTTTGGTTACATGGATGCCTTCGATATCAGTATCCTTGATTGCATAAGTCACGGAACCAGAGACGATATTTTTCAAAGCCGCCTTCATCTCTTTAAAATTTTCTTCAGGATCTAAGTCGGGATTAAACATCATCGCGGCTACAATACCCTGTGGTATCGTTTTGCTCGGAATAACGCGAGCAATCGTTTCGCCTTCAACAACATCGCAAGCTTGCGAGGCTGTCATGACGATATTAGAGTTATTCGGAAGAATATAAACATTGCGGGCGTGAACTTTTTCAATCGCTGTTAAAAAGTCTTCGGTTGACGGATTCATCGTTTGACCGCCACTGACAATATAATCAACGCCAATATCCGAGAAGATCTGGTTCAATCCTTCGCCGGCGCTGACAGCGATCAGGGCGTAATCTTTAAGCGGCCGTTCGGTGGTTTCTTCAGGTTTTACGTCGCCGGGAACCACGTCAAGATGACTATGCTGCTCAGTCATATTTTCAATTTTCAAAGTGACAAATTCACCGAAGTTTTGGGCATAATTTAAAATTGCACCCGGTTCAAGGGTATGAACGTGAACTTTTACGATATCCATATCTTTAACGACAACAAGAGAATTACCATGGCTATTTAAAACGCCGGTGAAACGTTTTTCCACAAATGGTTTTTTAACAGCATCGGGCCCCAAACGAAGAATGAACTCAGTGCAATAGCCAAACTCGTCTTCGCTCTTTTGGCCCTTAAACTCCGGCTGTGGCTTTCTATCTTCAAAAATCGTCGCTTGTGATTTCTCAACCACATCGCCGAGTAATGCTTTTTCCATACCCTCGAAAATCGTAACAAGACCAAAACCACCACTATCGACAACACCGACTTCTTTTAAAATTGGAAGAAGTTCAGGTGTTCTTTCAAGCGAAGCTTTAGCTTCTTTAAGCAAAAAGGCAAAAGCCTTTTCAATTGATAAGTCAGAGTTTACGTGGGCAAGCATTGCCTTAGATGATTCGCGTATAACCGTTAATATCGTGCCCTCAACGGGACGAATAACGGCTTTATAAGCAACTTCACTGCCATTCACGAGGGCTTCGGCTAAATCAACAGAGTTCATTGTCTTTTTGCCTTCAAGCGATTGTGAAAAGCCGCGGAAGATTTGGCTGGTAATGACCCCAGAGTTACCACGGGCACCCATTAAGAGTCCTTTAGAAAAAGCGATGGCAATCGTATAAACATCACTGTCATTGCGGTTTTGAATTTCTTTCATGCCTGATGACATCGTCAAATTCATGTTCATGCCGGTATCACCGTCTGGTACTGGAAAAACGTTTAAAGAGTCCACTTCGGGGTAGTGGTTATAAAGATTATTCGTTCCCGAGATAATCATTTGTTTTAATAATTGGCCGTCAATATTTTTCATTTTGTTATTTTCCGTTAAATAATTGTCTTAAGACTTTGGACGTAAACGTTGATCGCTTTAAAATTCAAATCAAACGTTTTGCTTAAAACGTATTTAATCTTTTTTTGAACTTGCGAGACGATTTCCGTAATTTTCACACCATAAGCGACAACGATAAAAACATCAACTTCGTAAGCTTCTTTGCTTTTAATGACTTGTATACCTTTAGAGTACGAATCAGCTTTCAAAAGCTCAGCGATATTTTCGCGGATGGAAGATTTGCTGGCCAAGCCAACAACACCATAGCACTCGATCGCGGCATTTCCGGCAATCGTGGCAATGGCTTCCGTGGATATATTGATGTCGCCGTAGGGCGTGGATTTGTCAATTGTCATGTTCAATTTGGGCAAAGGTAATATTTACCTTTTTAGAAATATAACATATGTACAATATATTTCCAAGTTATATATCTTAATGCCACGACTAGTATAAATCATTAACTGTTTAATCTCAAACAAGTTCAAGACACGAGTCGATAGTTTTTAAAAACCTAAGAAGACTACTTTTATGATGTCCATAAATAATCAGATGATGATTTCCTAATGGTTTATTTAGAATCTTATTTAGTCCGTTTTCCAACTTAATGACAATTTGGGTTCGGCACAAATCATCACGACTTAAGTTAGCAATTATTTCGCCTTCTTCAATCAACGCTTTTTTAAGGTTTGAAGATAGACGGAATATAGTGCATGGTCCGAGTTTCATTTCACCGCGAATCCCGATGCCAAGATCTGATTCAAAGTGAGTTAAAAAAGTGTGCTTTTGGCACATCGAAAATGGTACTGTACAATGGGCGAAAGTTATCGTCTTAGCAACCTCATCAATACTGCTGGGATTGGCCTGAAAAGAATCTTCGTTTAACAGTTTCTTTACTAAATGCATACCGGCAAGAATTGGCAGGTCTCCTTCGCATCCCGCGCTGATTCCTTCATCATTTATGAGGGCAAGAGCGAGACATGCCGTATTACGATAAAGACCTAAGAGATCAAAGCAACGAATGCTAAAACCTTGTAAATCATGCTTTATAATTAGTCTTTTAATCGCCCCATAAATATTTAGAGCACCTTCCAAATAGTCCGTATTTGCGATGATTTTTCGAATATTTTCGATTTTTGTGCTGTTATCATAACTATTTTTATCAATTTCCGAAGTGAATTCCCCATAACTGATGTCGATAAATGCCATTTGATATTTTGCTCTCGCGTACTCACGGTTAATGTTCGAGGCGATGAGCCAATCCGATGGCTTACCAATTACGCCGAGGCGAAAAAATGATGTATCCTTTTTGTTTTGAACATCAATGATTGCCATGAGAGATTTTGAGACTTGTTCAATGCTTCCGTGGATGATTTGATAAGCTAAATTTTGATTATCTAAATAGGCTCCGATTTCTAGCGCCGCTGGAAGTGAATTGCGGTACGCGGTAGTTAGTAAATAAAAGGGTGGAGAATACTTTGCAAAAGAATCTAAAAAGGCTTCTTCAGTGCCGCCTGTTTCAATGAAAAATAGATTGATTGATGACTCTTGATTGACAAGCAAATCGACGCCGATCTTAGTACTTAGTTGGTCTAAATAATTTGTTTGTTCTCTATTTAAAATATCTTTATCGGAAGTGATGGTTGAACGAAGTGGTATGACATTAATTCTTTTCATAGTCTTATTATATAAGAAATACAGGTTCTTAAAAAGAAAAAGCCCGGCGGCTCGCTATTCTTCCCGGAAAACCGGATACCTTCGCCACTACGGTGCTTAACTTCTGTGTTCGGGATGGGAACAGGTGTGTCCACCGCGCCATCGCCACCAGAC
>JBAYBO010000051.1:0-7055 GCA_041669225.1 Bacilli bacterium
GAAATCGAGTATTCCAATCGGGAAGACAACAAGAAGTTATCAAACTCGTCAATCGATCTTCTACTTCATATCCTCGAGCGGTTCACCGCAGTTGGAGAAAGCGTCATTCTTGAAGCTAATTTCCATAAGGACGAATTAGAAAAGGTCAAGCAGTTATGCGAGTTTAATAACAGTAAGGTTGTCCTTCTTTATTTAACGGGCGATATTGAAGCTCTTTATGACCGCTTCCTTTATCGCGAAATGCATAAAAATCGTCACCCCGTTCACCTAACTCATCCCCTTCGCGACGTTAGAGAATTTGAAGAATATGTTCATAGATGGCGTAGCGAGGAAGAAGTCCTTCCCCGTAATTATATCGATGTATCCGGTTGTGACCGCGATATCGTCTTCGCCAAAGCCCTTGAGACACTAAATGCCCTTGAAGAAAAGGGTTCGTAATATATAAGAAAGGAAATACTATGGAAACGGAAAAAATTCGCAATATCCTCTTTTTAGGCCATCAGGGAAGCGGCAAGACAACTCTTGTTGAATCTCTAGCCGGCATCATAAACAATGCTCCAAAAGGAGCGATCGAAAACAAAAACACAATTAGTGACTATACCGATGAAGAAAAATCGCGTCTCAGCTCATGCAATCTCTCGGTTTTATCGCTGGACTACAATGGGTACCGTCTAAATTTTTTAGACGCACCCGGCAATGATGATTTTGTCTTTGATGTCATTGGTGTGCTCGATATGGTTAAAGGTGCGGTGCTCGTAATCGATGCCACTAAGCGCATTGAAGTAGGAACAATCAAACACTATAATCTTTTAACGAAACACGGTGTCCCCACTCTTATTTTTGTTAATAAGATGGACAAGGAATTAATCGACTTTGACTCACTTTTAGACGAGATTAATGAAAAACTTGGTAAGAAAGCCATTTCATTTGTTTACCCAATCGGACATGAAGAAGCTTTTGATGGTTTTATCAACGTCGTTACCTTAAAGGCCCGTAAATATGATGGCAAACAAATGGTTGATGATGTCATCTATGATGATAAGAGAGAAAAGATTCTTTCTTTACACAATGTGATTGCCGAGCAAGTGGCTCTTACTGACGAAGCATTACTTGAAAAATTCTTCGGTGGCGAAACTCTGTCGATGGAAGAAATTCATCGTGGCTTGCACGCGGCTGTCATTAGCGGTGAACTGACTCCTGTTTTAGTCGGAAGCGCCAAAAAAGACATTGGTATTATGACAATGCTTGAGATGCTAATTGAATACTTACCTAACCCGGCTGAACTTAAACCTTATGCTGGTGTTGATAAAGATGGTAAAGAATTAATTCGCAAAACGATTCCGAGTGAACCATTTAGCGCTTATGTTTTTAAAACTTTCTTTGATCAGTATAAAGGTGCGATAAACGTTATCAAAATCGCCTCGGGAACACTTAATCTTGGCGACAACGTATTATGTCCGAATACACAGACCACGATGAAGGTTTCGCAAATGTTTTCCTTATTAGGAAATAAGCAAACCCCTATCACAAGCGCTTCGGCCGGCGATATTATTGGTTTATCAAAACTTGATAACGTCGTTACCGGTCATTCACTATGCGAAAAAGCTAATCCAATCACATATCCACGCGCGAAGTATCCGACAAGCGTTTATTATCGGTCCATAGCTGCGAAGGTAAGTAAGGACGAAGAAAAACTATATAGTTCGTTAGCAAAACTGCAAATTGAAGATCCCTGTCTTGATATTCATCGTAACATTGAGACAAAACAATTACTGATGGGTGGTTTAAGTGATTCACATCTAAATTATGTTTTAGAGCGCGTTAAAAACATCTTTAATATTCAGGTTGATGTCTCGACCCCCAAAGTTGCCTATCGCGAAGCAGTCAAAAAAGAAGCTTCAGCTCCTGGTCGCTACATTAAGCAATCGGGCGGCAGTGGTTTTTACGGCGTTGTCGAAATGAAGTTTGGTCCAAGCGGAAGCGACCAAAACGTCTTTGAAGAAACTGTCTTTGGCGGTGCGGTCCCTAGAAACTATTTTCCGGCCGTTGAAAAAGGCTTTATGGAATCAACTGAACACGGTCTTCTTTCTGGTTTCCCGGTCATCGGTATGAAAGCCGTCTTGTTAGACGGAAAATATCATCCGGTCGATTCCAATGAATTAGCCTTTAAAATGGCTTCGATTATTGCTTTTAAAGAAGCATACATGAACTGTGGACCAACATTACTCGAACCAATTATGAAGATTACGATACACGTTGGAAATGAGTTTACCGGCAATATCATGAATGATCTAAATCAACGTCGGGCTCGCGTCTTGAGCATTGACGAAAAGGGTCATGGTCAGCAAGAAGTGACGGCCTTAGTCCCAGAATCAGAAATTCTTGATTATGCGATTCGCTTGCGTGTTTTATCACAAGGTAGTGGTTTCTTTAACCGCGAATTCGATTCTTATCAGGAAGTTCCTTCTTATCTTGTCGACGGCATCGTTAAAACTTATGCCGAAGAGAGAAACGAGAATAAATAGTATTTTATAATTATTAAATAAGGGGTAATGACATGAAAGCTAAATTTACTAATTTTTTGAAAGAAGCCTGGCGACCGACACTTTTAATTGCTGTCGTTTGCCTTGTCATCTATCTTTTGTCGCTTATCGCCGGTGACAGCACCTACTTTGTCTTTTGGGGTGATGCTACGAATAGTGCAGATGCGACAACGCCTTTTGCTTTTATCCGCGATACTACGAATTTTAATTGGACGTTTATATTAATTTTTGCGGTCGTCATTTATGTCTATGCTTCTGAACTCAAGAATAAGAACTATCGTGGCATCGTCGCCGGTCTTTCTCTTTATAGCGTTCACTGGCTTTATGAAATCGCCAATGCGATTATTGGAAAAGCTAGTGGGGCCGCCCTTTGGACGGTCGCACAAGATAGCACTTCATTCATTCTTCTGATTGGTGTTTCTTGGGAGCTTTCAATGATGTTTGCGCTCGCTGGAGTCATCATGTCGAAACTTCTTCCTGAAGATGCAAAGAAGAAGATTCTTGGCATTAACAATCGTTGGTTGTTTGCAATTGGAAACGCTGCCTTCTTCGCCATCTTTGAAATTTTCTTAGCGGGCACTCCGGCCTTTATCTGGGTGTATCCTTGGTGGGGAGCAATTCCGGTTTTTATCACAACTTATATTCCCTTCTTCCTGGCCGCCTTTTTAGTGCCGGACACGAAACCAAAAACGCAAAGAATTTTCCTGATGACAACATGGGGTCTTGTCGTTATCCTTCTCGCCGTACTTATTCCAGCAGGAATAATTTAAAACCAAACGGAAACGGATTAGGTAAGTACTCAATCCGTTTTTTTATGCAAAAAAAGTGTGCAAATAATCAATTAAGTATCTATTTTACGGTGTTTTTAACTTCGATTGCTTTTATATTTCTAGGAGCTTGGCGGGCTTTTTCAATTCTTTCTAAGATGTTTTCCATAATGGATAGATATAGCTTATCACCGAGAATTTCATCTTCCCAATGGTGGTCAATCGATGGATTATCGTTAACTTCGATGACATAAACTTGCCCGTCTTTTTCTTTAACATCAACGCCATAAAAACCATCGCCGATGGCATTGGCAGCTTTTAAGGCAATTTCGACGACAGACGCTGGTGCGTCCTCGATTAAAAACGTGGCGACTGGCCCGACGCTGGCCCGACTTTTATTTGCGTTCCAGTTATAAATTTGCCAGTGATTACGAGCCATAAAATATTTACATGCATAAAGAGGTTTTCCATCGAGAATACCAATTCTCCAGTCAAAGGCGCTGGGAATAAATTCTTGCGCAATTAGCAACGCGCTTAAACGGAAAAGTTCTTTGAGTTTTAGTTTTAATTCGCTGACATTCGTGACCTTAAATACACCGCGTGAAGAGGCGCTGTCAGGACGTTTCAAAATAATTGGAAAAGTGAATTCTGATGTAATTTTAACAATCGGCGTTTTAGAACTGACAATCATCGTTTTTGGCGTCTTTATATTTTCACTTTTCATAGATTCGTGAAAATATAACTTGTTTGCGCATCGCAAAATCGACCATGGGTCATCGATGACAACCAGTCCTTCAGCGTAGGCATAACGAGAAAATTGATAAGTGTAATTATCGACATTTGTTGTTGCCCGAATAAACAAGGCATCAAATTGTGGAATACGTGAGTAATCAGCTTTCGTAATAAATTCACTATAAAAACCGACTGTGTGAGCGGCCTCAACAAAGCGATCAAGGGCCGTCTTGCCTGATGGCGGTGCTGGTTCTTTCGGGTCGACAAGAATTGCTAAGTCATACTTGTATTGCTTTATTTTTGAGATGGCATAGCGGTTATGGGCAAAATAGCGCTTGGCATCAGCGATAAGCGTATCCTCCACTTCAATCTCATCAATTGTTAAAATCCGAATTTTTGAAAGGAGCCAGTGTCCTTGCTTGCTAAATTTAAGTTCGAGAAATGGCGCTTCAAACAAACGTAGCATCGCCTTTCCAAGTCGTTCAAAGCGTGGAGGTGTTGTCCGTCCAAAGATAACGGTTAGAGTAATTTCCTTGCGGCTTGAATGGCGAAAGGATTCTTGAATTAGATCAAACACCTCATCCCCCAGTGATTTCGTGATTGTTTCATCAGTTGCATCTTCTAAGGTCGCGACATTAGGAATGGCACGTAATCCACGAGCAGAAGCGAGTAATGAGACATAGTAGCCAATCGTTTGATAGCCGAGTTTCGTGCAAAGATTAAAAACGCGCAATTCTTTTGCATATTGAAAGCTATTATCGTTTAGAAAGGATTCGGCGCTTACAATTTCGAGATTAGGAATTCGGGCTAACCAGTCACAAGGTTGATCGATGATGGCAACGTTTGCTAAATAGCGCTTTTCTTTTGGATTCTCTTTTAAGACGAGCAACATTTTATCAGCGTGTTCGCCGAAAGCATAATAGTTTTTGATAATATCAACCTTTCGAAAGCCAAACGAGCGATACCATTCAATCGTTGTAAAATCTTGACTATCGACTTCTAAACTGATGTTGCTGATGTTTTCGTTTTTCGCTTTTTCAATAATATGTTGTAGCAGAAAGTGACCAAGTGATTGGTGACGATATATAGGTAAGATGGCAATTGAATAAATACGCCACGTTTTGCTATAGCAAAAGACAGTGATACTCCCAACTGGTATTTCATCGTGTTCGATGATATATAAGTCTTGGTGTGTACTCGTCAAACTTCTTTTTAAGGAAGATAATGAAAAACGCCGTTTTGGAACAAAACAGTGTTCCTCAAGCGCTTTTAAAAAGAATAAATCATCTAGGTTGGCTTTTCGTATGTAAGGCATAAATAGAGGAGCAAATTTCTAAAAAAATGGTGTTGTGCCCCAAATCACCTCGTAGACACCTAGTGATATTATATTCTTTTGCAAAAAAACAAGTGAGTGGAAAACAATAATTTTGTTAAAGAAAAACGTGACTATCACAAGCCACATTTTCTATTGCGCATTTTCTTTATTTGAGTTGCTAATTCGCTTTTTTAAACACGCACCGCAGTAACCATATATTTCCATCTTGTGGTTAATTATGGTGAAGTTTTTATCTACGATAAGCGGCTCGTAGTTCACTAATGGGCAGTTATTGATAGCAAACATCTTGCGGCAATCAAGGCAAATCGCATAGTGGCTGTGCTTATGAGTGGCGAGTTCATATAAAGCGGAGGAACTCTCGGTTATGTCGATGCGGCGGACAATATCTGCTCCGAGCAAAGCTTCGAGTCCACGATAAAGAGTTGAAGGCCAAACTTTATCATCGATTTTCAAAATTTCAGTTGTTATTTGAAGAGCTGAAAGCGGTGATTCGGCCTCACGAAGAACATTGACAATCGCTTGACGAACGCGGGTTTTTTTAAGTTCTTTGGGCCAATTTCCTTCAGTCATTTGTTCTCCTTAATTTGCGAAGACGTATTTTATTGATCAGCCATTTAATTAAAACAACGATTATAAATATTATAGCACCGATTAAAACGATAGTCGCTCCGGCCCTTTGATTCGCATAAAACGCCACTAATAATCCAGCGATCGTATATAACACGCCAAAGCCGATTGAAAGAAAAAGAGTGGTAAAAAAGCCCTTTTCAAACTGCATCGCACAGGCGGCAGGTAAAATCATCAATGATGAAACAATCAATGCTCCGACGGTTTTTGAAGCGATGCCGACCGTAATTGCGGTTAATAAGGTAAAAGTGAAATTAATCAGAGAAACTTTTACGCCTGAAAGCTTGGCCATTTTTTCGTCGAGAGTAAGTAAATACAAATCCTTAACAATTGCCAGAAATATAATCAAGATAACGGCGGCAATTGAAACAATTAGAATTAAATCATTTTGGCTGACAAGAGCGATACTTCCAAACAAATAACTATTGAAGTTCATTCCGCTGGGAATATAAGTCGATAAGAGCCCAGCTACGGAAATGCCGACGGTTAAAACAACGGCCATTCCGAGATCTTTATTTTTCGGCAGTTTCTTTTGAATGCCTTCAATGGCGAAAACAGCGATAATACAGGCAACAATTGCTCCGACGATGGGATTGAAGCCAATCAAAAGTCCGGCTGCCACGCCAGCAAGAGAAGTATGGGCCAAAGTATCACCAATCATCGACGAGCGTTTTAGCACCATAATCAAGCCAATTAATGGGATAATTATTGCTAAAGCAATACCAACAATAAAGGCTCGCTGCATAAACTCATAAGAGAAAATATTCATTATTTTTCCTCCTTGAGACGTTCAGTGTCTAAATTAACGATATGATTGCAGTTGTTGTTTGAACACGCTTTGCTATGAGTGGAAATGATAATCGTCGTTTTTTTATCTATACTTATTTTTTTTAAGAGAGCAAATAGAGCTTGTGATGAATTTTCATCAAGAGCACTAGTCGGTTCATCAAGAACGAGTATTTTGGGATTACTAATTAAACTTCTTGCCAACAACACTTTTTGCATTTGCCCACCCGATAGCTTAGCGAAAAGACGGTTTTGGTAATCTTC
>JBAYBO010000052.1:0-6943 GCA_041669225.1 Bacilli bacterium
AGTCACGCTTAGGAGAGACAGGATTGTTTCGAGCTTCGACAAACCATGGATGTTCATCGCTAGTGTGATTCAAAACGAAGTCAATCACGATGCGAATGCCTCGCGTGTGCGCTTCTTTGATTAATAAATCAAATTCTTCATTCGTGCCAAAGCGTGGGTCAACTTGTAAATAATCGCTGACATCATAGCCATTATCATCCAGCGGTGATTTAAAAAACGGACAAATCCACAACAAATCAACGCCTAGGTTTTTTAGATAATCAAGTTTCGATATAATTCCTTGAAGATCGCCGATTCCATCATTATTACCATCCTTAAAAGTGCTCGGATAAATGATATAGCCAATGGCTTTTTTCCACCAAGTTAAATGGGTGTGAATGTTATTCATATTGTCTATTGTGCGATAAAGCTATTAGAAAGACAATTAATCAACGTTTATAAGTAAGTGAGTAAATAGGCAAACATCGATCCCAAGGAATTCCCAATTATTACGATTGCAATGTTTAACAATAAGACGCCGTTCCAGGCGTTTCCAATCGAAAAGAAAAACATGTTTGCTAAACAGTGTTCAAATCCCAAGACAACGAAGGCTGTAATGAAGAAAACAAGACCGAGGTATTTCACCCATGTCCTTTTGGCCCTTTTATGGGTGTAGATGGCTAAGAAAACAAATAATCCACAGAAGAAAGCATAAATAAAAGCCATATACCACGTCTCGCCGTTTCCGATCATTCGACTCGTGGCAATTGAATCAATGATATCGAATAAAGATGTCCAGCTCGTGAAGCGGAGCAAAGATAATAAATATCCTCCAACGACCACCGCCGTTGCGTTGCCTAAAAAGACAATTAATAAAGAGAGAGGTGAAGGTCGATTTTGAAGAGCGAAAGCATAACCAATTTTACCGGTGTAAAGAGAGAAACCATAGTAAACGATAATAACTAAACCGACAGCAAAAAGCACAGTTCCGATTGGTCTTAGCCCAATTGCCCAAAACAATAAATATAAAGATACGCCTAAGACGACGCATAGTCCGGCATATATTCCAGATAAATAAGTTTTAAGAATTGCTTTTAGTGTTTGCACGATTGATATTATAACGGATTCATTTAGTAAACTGGGAGCAAAATGATAAAGACCCTTTCGGGCCTTAAAATATGTAAAGATAATAAAAACTATTTACTCGTCTTCGTTATCGACAATATTGATTTCAATCCCTTTTTCAACACGGCGATGATGGAGCAACTTATCAATCGGACCAAAGACTGAATAGAAGATTGGAATGGCTAGAAAGACAATCCAATATGGATGCCACAAGCCAAAACCCATGCCTAAGAACATGTAGATGGCAGTGACCAAGACAGGCATTGCAAAGGCAGTAATTTTCTTACGATGAAAACAGGAAAAGAGTGAAGCAAAAATCGGAATAAACAAGAAGACAATCCATCCTGTTGTCCAGCCAACGCCACCAGGTAATAAGAAACCCAACAACAAGAAAGTGACGACGGCTAAAAGAGTGAATGATCCGACGACAGCCCCTTTAATAATTTCGTATTTTGATGGTCGGTGCGAATAATTTTTTCCGCAGCCGATATTGACTTCGTCGTCTTTGTCTTTGACAAAAATGCCATCACCACTAATGTGGACTTCCTCGCCTTCTTTACTTTCGACGTGAATACCACCCACGCCAATATGGACGCGATCTTTTTTTGGCTCTTCTGGCTTAACTTGTTCCTTGATGATGTCTTCGACACTATCGTTCGTGTTTAATAATTCATCTAAAGAGACACCATAGATACGCGCCAGGCAGATTAGATTGTCTGTATCTGGACTCGCCTCCGCGCGTTCCCATTTACTGACAGCTTGTCTAGATAAACCTAATTTAGAAGCTAGTTCTTCCTGTGATAAGCCTTTTTCTTTACGGAGTTTGATGAGACGTTCAGCAATTTCGATATTCATAATTAATCCCCCTTTACTAAACACCTACATTTTAAGGAAATATGAGTGGTTGCATCTACCAAGTCTACTTTTCAAATGCGCAACTGACGGTTGCATTTTACCATAAAAGCTTAAAAAATGGTTCTTTGATATAAATACCAATTATTATTTCAAAGTTTTCCACGGCGGTTTCAAGTTATTAAAAGGGCGCACTTTTCATGCGCCCGCGAGTTATTAACTATTGGATTTCTTCTTCCGTTTCTTCGTCTTTTTGTTTTTTCTTAATGAGAAAGAAGATGCAAATTATCAAGACAGCCGTTAAAGAGAAGCCACCAACGCTCAAGATAATAATAAGCGAGGTGCTTATGCTGTTATTAACATCAATGACAATTGCGAAATCGCCAAGACTTGTTGTAGAAAAAGTTACATACTCATCATCAACAGTCGCCTCAAGGGGATTGGCGATGCCGCTAACAATAATCTGGATACCGTTTTCCGACATCAATCCTTCAGGAGTAGCAAACTTTAAGGTAACTTCCCCAGTAATAGTGTCGCTTATATCATGGCTTTCGGAATCGAAAAGACTTGCATTATATGTCTTAAAGATTTCCTTATTTTCAGGTACGAATATTGTTTCGCTGCCGGATTGCGTTATACGAACTTTAATAATCGCATCGCCAATAATGCCACCAGGAATGCTTAATTCAGCTGCGACTTCGCCAGCGCTTTCATCAGGATCCGAAGAGCTGATTCTAAGTGATTTCTCCTCAAAAACAGCTATGTAAGTTGCGTCTTCCACGGCTTCGACGATGGTAGGAGACCAGCTATCAAAAGTATAGATATGGGTCTCGGTGGCATCTTTTATCGGCGTGCCGTCATAAGTTGGAACAACACCATGATTTACAGTTGATGTGGAAGTCTCACCTTCGATATTCCATGTAATTGTATAAGCATTAAGTGTGACATTTTCAACTATGATGTCGATATTTTGTCTAATTTCAGAAATCGTATATTCGCCGTTTTGATCGAGGGTAACTTCGACACTATTTACAAGAATTCGTGGCGAAGATTGTGTATAGCCTTCTAATAATTCAAAAACAAAAGTAAATGATTCATTATAATCTACTGCATAATTACTTCCGGTTTTCGCCGTTAATAAGTATCCTATTTGAATATTTGGTACCGAAACCGAATAAGTGGAACGAGTGACGCCACTAACGCGAATTGTCTTTTCTTCTCGAATATCAGAAATAGTAAATTGGTTATTAACATCAAGAGCTACGGCAACTTCGTTGACTGTGACTTGCGGATTTGAGTCGAGATAGCCCGCCAGCAAAGTCAAAGTGAAAGTGATAGAGTCTCCGTGTGTGACCGAAAATGTTAGGTCTCCATAACCAGGAGTTGTAAGCATATATCCTTCATGATTCCACGGGCGCGTAATTGCATATACATTAGTAATGACGTTTTCCACAGTGACTGTTTTATCGTTGGTGATATTACTGATTTGATATTGACCAAAATCATCAGTCATTACTTCCGAACCGTTAACTTTAATGGTGGGTATGGATCTTGAATGCGATTCCAATAATGTGAACACGAAGGTGAATGATCCGTTATAATTTACTGGGTTCCAACTTCCTGATTTTGCAACTAATGTGTAACCAACTTGATTATCTGGTAAATATACGTTATAACTGCTTACTCGATAACTCGTCTTCTGGTCAGCAAGCGTCCTAATCTCGTTCTTAAATTCACTACCATCGTGTGATGAAAAATTGTGTCCTGACAAATTCGCCAAGTTTGCAAAAGCCATAAAGGCTGTCAATAAGAAAGCTATTGCTGGAATAGGTTTCAAGGCTGTTTTCAAATTTCTCATAATTTCTCCCGAAGCATTAGTTGCATGGACCAACGCAATTATATATACTGATTGTAAACTATAATGCGCACATCAAAGACAAGCCTTTTTTTAAAAAAATGACAATAATAAAAGAATTATTTAAAATTTCGGAAATTGCTACCTTTTTAGGCGTCACTCCAACCACCCTTCGCTATTACGAACAATACGGATTTATTAAGCCAGCCAAAGTTGACATAGACAGCGGTTATCGCTACTACAACATCAAAAACATCGGTGAAATTACTCATATTATTGATTTACGACGCTTGGGACTAAGCATGCGCCAAATTCAAAAGTATTTTAACGAAGGGTTTGACACAAAATCTTTCATTGAGGTATTAAAAAGGAAGCGCGAAGCTTTAGATCGGCAAATAGTAATCAACGAACTACGTTTCGCTGATGAAAATGCATATACGGTTGACTTCATTAATACTAAACCAACTTATTGCCTTATAAAAGAAAGTAATGCAAAAAATATCGGCGATATCGAGGAACAATTTGCTACTTTTTTAATTAATTGTTTAAGAAAGGGCTATTCTCTTGATGAGAACTTTATGACTTTCATTGAATTTGACAGCGTTATTCCAAAATTCAAAAATATTCCTATTAAAATGTTTATAATCGTTCGAAAGCCATCTGTAGAAACATCTGTTTTCCCTGCGATTTATGGTATTCATACATTTCATAAAGGTAGTTACAAAAGAATTGGAGATGCTTACTCCGCCCTTTTACAGTTCGCTGCCAAGAATAACTTGAAGTTAAAAGGCACGGCGATTGAAAATTACTTTCGTTCCACATATGCTGTCGATGATGAAAGAAGCATGTTGACTGATGTCATATTGTCTCTTGAAAAATAGCTAAATAAATAATTGTCTAGATAATCTATATCATCTATTCTTTTCGCCACATTTATAGCTTTCTAATTTAAAATTAGACATTAAAATATTACGAAAATCTCCGTTCAAAATGTAACATACAATGACTTTTTTTATAAACCGTGCACACGAAACTATTTATCCAAATATCCAAATAAAAAAAGGCTTAATATCAGTGTAATAAACCTCTTTTATGTTTTGGCGCGCCCGAGACGATTCGAACGTCCGACCCCCACCTTAGGAGGGTGGTGCTCTATCCAGCTGAGCTACGAGCGCATTTACACCTCTAAATAATAGCAGTTTTATGCGTGTCTTTAAATAATCCATTTATACAAATAAAAAGAGACAATACAAGTATCGCCTCATTTTTTTCGCTGGTCGGAACGAAGGGATTCGAACCCTCGACCTCTTGGTCCCGAACCAAGCGCACTACCAAGCTGTGCTACGTCCCGAGTTGACCGCAACTACCTATTATAATGATTTTTAATCAAAGTTAAATTCAAATATCGAAATTTGGTTGGTATCTCCGTAATCGTCTAAAACCCCAAGCTTGGTTAATTGCTCTAAGTTCGTGTTATTTAGCTTCGTTCGCGACATTAAATCTTCCTTAGAAATAAACACACCGTTTTTGCGAGCTTCAATCACCGAATAAGCGGCTGACTCGCCCAAACCATCAAGAATGTTGAAGGGGGGGATAAGCACTCCGCGTTCATGATCAACGGTAAAATTAACGGCATCCGATTTCATTAAATCGATATTGCCGAACTTAAAGCCTCGTTCAAGCATTTCAATAGCGACAATTAAAGTATCGAGAATGCCTACTTCTTTAGGCTGAATCTTTTCGTCGCGGTTAATGCTTTTGCGTCGTAATTCTTCAATTCTGGTCGTGATCGCGTCTTCTCCATTAATCATCGTATCAAATTCATATTGCTTGCTGCGGACGCTGAAGAAGACGGCATAAAACTCAAGCGGATAATAAACTTTAAAGTAGCCGACGCGCACCGCCATCATCACGTAAGCAACGGCGTGAGCCTTTGGGAACAAGTATTCAATCTTATTGCATGAGGATATGTAATAGTCCGGAATGTTATGCGCCCGCATAACTTTTTCAAATTCTGGAGCGACGCCGCGCCCTTTACGAACTGATTCCATAATTGTGAAAGCGATTTTTGGCTCGATGCCCCTACTAATTAAATATGCCATGATGTCATCGCGGCAGCCGATAACGTCTTTAAGCGCTAATATTTTACGATCGAAAAGAACTTCGAGGTTATTAGCCCAGACATTTGTACCATGCGTTAAACCAGAAATGATAACGAGTTCAGCGAATGTCCGAGGGCGTGCTTTTCTTAAAACACCGCGGACAAAATCCGTGCCGAATTCCGGAATTGCCAAAGCCCCCGTTTCGACTTTTAAATAATTGTTTTTGCGGTTAAAAATGGCATCGCTAGAAAAGATTGATATTACCTTTGTATCATCCATCGGAATATCTTCAACATTGATATTTGTCATCTCACACATCATCTTCAAGGCGAGAGGATCAACGTGACCTAAAAGGTCAAGTTTAAGAAGTGAATCGTGAATTGCCCGATAATCAAAATGCGTCGTCTTCCACGTCGAAGCCTTGTCATCAGCAGGATACTGCACAGGAGTAAAATCATAGACATCCTTATCGTTAGGAATGACCATGATGCCACCCGGATGCTGACCGGTCGTTTTTTTAACACCGGTAAGATGCGAAGCCAAATAAGAGATTTCCGCCCGTGGGACGGTATTTAAGTCGCGGCCAAGACGTTCAAAATAACCGCGAACATAACCAAAAGCCGTCTTATCGGCTGTCGTGCCTATTGTTCCGGCACGGAAGACATTATTCTCACCAAGCAACACCTTTGTATAATCATGAGCCCGGGCTTGATAGTCACTGGGGAAATTTAAATCAATGTCCGGAATCTTTTCGGCATTAAAACCTAGGAAAGTCTCAAATGGTATATCTTGACCATCTTTAATATATTTTGTTCCGCAGACGGGACAATTCTTATCAGGCAAATCGTAACCCGAGGCATATTTGCTGTCTTGTCCAAATTCTGAGTTTTTACAACTGGGACAGCGGTAATGAGGTTTTAATGGATTAACTTCAGTGATGTGAGACATCGTCGCGGCGAATGATGATCCGACCGAACCACGACTACCGACTAAATAGCCATCTTCTTTGGATTTCGCAATAATCTTATGA
>JBAYBO010000053.1:0-6886 GCA_041669225.1 Bacilli bacterium
GAGTGGCAAACCGTCATCAACACTTTGCCAAATATCGATGAAAACATAATCGGGGTTTGAGTTGGCGAGACACTCATTAAAATTTAAAAGGGCATCAGCCTGAACGACAGTTATTTTTTCGTTATTGGGGAATTGAGGAAGAAGGAAACTAGAAAAGAGCACAATAATGTCTTTATCTTTTTCAAAGATAACAACTTTCTTTACACCTTCTTTTTGAGCGATCATGAACGGAAAATAGCCTAATCCAAGACCCATTACCACCACAACGCCCCGAGATGCTTCAATCGCTGGCTCCATCGTTTCAATTTCATGAGGAGTCACACTCATCCATACGCGATCATTTTCCATGATGACAGGAAAGGAGAAGTTCTCTTCAAAAAAACCAAGCCGCGTCTTTTCTTCAAAATTGCTCGCAGTGATATGAATATCACGATAGGTAAAAGCTTGAAAAGGAGAATAATGATCAAACGTTAAGCGCCACTTGCCAAGGGTTTGTTCGGAAAAATCAATCGCCTTTAAAAAAGCATTGCGTTGATAATAATCGCTTGATAGAAGTGCGCAACGACCATCGAGATGAGAAAGGAGCAACTCTTTTTCTTGACGTGAATTAGATGCTAATGCATCAACTAGTGTTGAGGCATAGTGTTGATCTTTATAATTTGCATTAGCCGAACGCCGCTTAAACTCACGTTCAAGTGACAGTTGATTGCTATTGAGCAAATAATTAAGAAAAACATCGGAAGCGAAAATGTTATCGTTCTTAATTCTAATTAGTTTGCGAAGTTCTGGGATCGCGTCAGAAGGAATTTTGATTTTCATTGGGCTCTTTGATTATTACACAATTCAAAAATAGATATGTCTATTTACGAACATTTAAATTATCCTTCGCTAACGACGACGAAACCAGTAGCCACCAGAACGACCACCACCGCCACGTCCGCTAGAAAAGGCAGAAAAAAGATACGGAAAAATATATTTTCCAGGAAAAACGCCGAGCAAAAGAATACCAATCGCAATTAAAACCCACGCCCAAACCGGCAAGGGTTCTCTTTCATAGTCGCTCGGCAACGGAATAAATGAGTCGTATTTAACATCTTCATATTCATCGATAAAACTTTGATAGTCATATGAATCATAGACATAGACACTGAGATAAACTTCTTGTATGATCCCAAAATAAAGGGAAATGAGTCTTTGATCATAATCGGTCGCTGAAATGGCAGGATCATCGAAATATTCGGTGGCCAGAGCGTCCATGCGGAATGCGGAAATATAACCCATCATCCCCAGGCCTAGTTCATAAACTGTTTCCTGATAGACGTATTCATACTCGCTTTCTCCTTCTTGAAAGAAAAGAACGAGAAGAATACCCATGTTGTTTTCGCCGATTCCCCAACTATTGAAAAGTTCGGTCGTACTGAAATCGCCCACTTGCCCAACATACGTGGCAATGACAACCTGAGCACCATTTATGCCTTGGTCTTTATATTCCTGCTCCTGGCTATCCTCATAAAGTTCTTCGCTATAAGCGTATATCGTCCATTTCGTTGAGCCTAAAAGGATGTGTGAACGATCATTAATGTAAAATTCTTCGGTTTCGCGAATATGAGGCTTTGGGCTTCCTTGACAGGCGCTTAAAAAGGTGAGAAGAAAAAAGGTGAGACCTTTAAACAACCATTTCTTTGTGGTGGATGGGCGGTTAGTCATAACCTACCTGATTATTCAAAAGTTGATAATGAAACGTTGTAATTTGTCAGTTCGTAAGGAGAGTATGGAGTGCGAGCACCAACAAAGATAATGTTGGGAAAGGTTTTAATATGCGTGTTATAGGCGGTAACAGTACCATTAAAAACTATAATTGAGGTAGTCACCATATTGGTCGAGGCCGAGAATTCAGCGATAAAACCAGAATATAGGCCGACCGTATTGTAACTGTCGGGGTTGTCTTCCATATATGCTACTAATGTGACGAAAGTTCCGTCAAGCAACTCAGCAGCTTCATCGGCAGCGGCAGCGTTGCCGTTTTCAATGGCGCTTGCGAATGCTTCGCGGGCATCGGTAATCGTTTCGAGATAACCAAGAACGGTTGCGTTAGCATCTTCAATTGCGTCAATCAAAACGTCAACTTTAACATATCGAGCTTCTAATGAGACATGGACATTGCCTTGAGCTTCAACGACTTCCGCTTCGCGGACAACCGCGCCGTTATAGGCAAAAATCCAAAAGCCACCAACGATGATGGCGAGAACAGCAAGAGCACCGGAAACGATAAGAATTATTTTTTTCATGGCCTTATTCCCTTTCGCCAGATTTGTAATAGATATTTTTATTATATTCTAAGCATTAGAAAGTGAAATATATTTTGCATGGAAAATTCAAATATTTTTTAGAGATAAAAAACGTTGCTAAAAACTTATTGCTTCGAGTCCGGTGGCCTCGCTTAAATATTTGACTAAAATAATTTGCTTGGCCTTATCGCGAGCACCCTTATTGACTGCCACTTCTCGCATTTTCTCATCGATATAGAAACCTTGAATATTGTCATCACTTGCAAGTGCCACATAAATCTTAGCCATTTCCGCGGCAGATATGCTGAATTTGCTTTTAATGGCATAGAGCTTTTTTTGAAAATTTGAAATGTTTGAGTAGCGATTGATGTCGACCTTAACATTTGTGACGCGAATCGCGTGAACTGTGGTTTTTAGCTTCATGTTTTCTTTCATGTATAAAGAAATCATTAGTAAGGCAAGTTTGTTTTGATAGTATTGTTTGGCCGGATTATATTTCTTTTCGCAATGAAAATCAGTGACATTTAGTTTGATAAAGGGATACATCACCAGTCCCTGAGAAGATATGTTGATGATTTTGCCTTGGGGACTCTTCTCTAAAAGAGGCAAAAGGCTGTAACTCAAAAAGAATGGCGCGATAACATTCGTGGTAAACTGTGATTCAAGCCCTTCCTCAGTCACTATTCTTTGCTTTCTTGATATATCAAAGTCAGCACCATTATTTATTAAAACATCGATACTTTCATATTCTGAAGTTATCTCAGAGACGAATTTTTTGAGGCTGGCCAAAGAAGATAAATCGACAATTTTTAGCAGCACTTCCTGATTTGCGGTTTGCGAGACTATTTCTTGACGCGCCACTTCACCTCTTTCCTGGTTGCGGCAAGCCATGATGACGCGGTGGCCTAAGGCCGCTAACTGGCGTGAGCATTCTCGACCAATTCCGGCATTTGCTCCTGTGACGATAATTGTTTTCATATTTATCTCTTTCCATCGAAATTAAAATTTGATAATCATTTCTTATATCTATAATAACTCTTTTTTTATTAGCGATATCAGATAAAAGAAAACCCCCTTTTATTGTAACCGGATTTTGGTCCAATAAATGGGGGGAATTTCAGCAGAATGGTGGAGTTGACGGGGATCGAACCCGCTACCTCGTCGTTGCGAACGACGCGCTCTCCCAGATGAGCTACAACCCCAAACGCTAAATAAGTATATATTTAATGAGTGCTCTTTTCAAGAGACATCAAACCGTACAAATAAATTCGCCTTCATCACTATAACATTCTTCTTCGAAGGCGACGATGATGGCGTCTAGTTCTTCGTCACTTAGTTCCTCACTGATGAGACTTTCACTCAAATCAAGGAATTCGAGATTAACAAAATATGTGGCCTCATCAAGCTTGTATTGGAAAACCTTACCATCTAAAGAGAGCCAACCAAATACCCACGAGTTTTCGCTATTTAAGCCGGCGGCAATGCCGACAAGGTAGTCATATATACCAAAAGCCGTATAACTTCCGGTGCTATATAGATAAGTAAATCCTGGCGAAATCGCACTTGTGGCAAACATATAAGATGCGACGATGACAAGCGTCTGAGCAACGCCAATTAGCCCACCTAACACACGCATTTTCTTTTTGCGAAGACGCGATGGAACAATCATTCTTACCAGTGGCCAAAGAAGCGCAGAAATAATCCAAGAAACGACATGAACAACCAAAACGATTGCAAACCAGGCCACGGCCTTTGAAATATTAAAAGCTAACTCAGCACTATACTCAGGAGTAAATTTCGCGCGATTTGTCGTTAATCGACCCATCACCACAATTAGTTCCGTGAATGAAGTAATGGTAATAGTCTCACTTCCGCCATAATCGATTATAGGATGATAGCCAATAAGGGTAAAAAATTCTTTACTGGCGAGCCATGTCGCTAGTGGTTTGACGGCAAAGATGGCGGCACCAGCTAAGAGTAAAACGACGAAGAGAAAACGCCACAAAGCGTGCCAACCTTTTTTGGCCATGCCAAATAAAAATGACATAATGATCATGAAAATAATTATTCCGTCAATTAAAAAGGGGAGACTGAGAATATTTACGATAATAATTGCTATTTGTTCGCCATTCATATTTTTATCTTACGCTTGTTTTATAAAACAAAGAAGCCACCGATGAATTTGATAGAATCATTATACTATATTTTGAGAATATTTTTATTCAACAAAAATGGGAAGCCAAACGCTTATTTTTGTCAAGACTGATAATGGAAGTTTTTCTGCTCTATAATGTAGACATAAAGAATAAAAAATATGAATCCCGTCATCGCCGCCATTGATTTAAAAGCCTTCTATTCTTTCGTCGAATGTCTCGATCGAAATTTAGATCCTTTTGTCACACCTCTTGTCGTGTGCGATGAAGAGCGAGGACCAGGAACAATCGTCTTATCGGTTACCCCTTTTTTAAAAGCACAAGGGGTGCCCTCACGCCTTCGCAAACGCGATTTGCCTAAACGCGATGATATTATTTTTGCCGTTCCGCGAATGGCCCGATATATTGAAATGTCAGCAAAAGTCGTATCCATTTTCCTCGACTTTGTCGGGGAAGATGATTTACATGTCTATTCTATTGACGAATCATTTTTAAATCTTGGTCCTTATCTCAAACTTTATAAAACAACACCACGACAAATAGTTCGCAAGATTCTCGACAAAGTTTTAAAGGAAACAGGTCTCTTTGCCACCGCAGGAATTAGCGAAAATCTTTTCCTGGCGAAATCAGCTTTGGAATTCACCGGGAAGAAAGCAAAAGATGGCATTGCTGAGTGGACCAAAGACGATGTTAAAAGCAAGTTATGGCCCATCTCTCCTCTTTCCAAAATGTGGGGCATCTCGACTAATCTAGAGAAAAGACTTAACGAGATTGGTATCGAGACAATTGGCGAACTCGCAAATGCACCTGAAGCTTTACTAATCAAATATTTCGGAATTATCGGTAAGGATTTGCGCGACCACGCCAACGGAATCGATGATTCCAATATTCGTGAAAAATATATTCCTAAGGAAACATCGCTTTCGTATGGCCAATCTCTTTTCCGCGACTATAAGAGAAGTGAAATGCCCTTGATAATTCGCGAGATGAGCGATGACTTAGCCCTCCGTCTTCGTCTTGAAGGCAAAAAGGCTGGCTTAGTAGCTTTAATGATTGGTTATTCCTATGAATTGGGAGATGGCTTCTCGCGCCAACTAACGTTAATGAAGTCCACAAGTGACAATGATTTGATTTATGATGGTCTGATGACTTTGTTCCGCAAATTTTGCGAAGATAAACCAATTCGTCGCGTCGATATCGCTTTTGGAGTATTCAGTTTTGATGATTGCGAGCAACTCGATTTATTTGATACTTCAAACAAACAAGTAAATAAAAGAGAACTGCGGAAAGCTCTAGACGAAATCGTTTTGCGTTTTGGAAGAGATTCCGTTTTAAGAGGCAGTGCCTTGCTAGAAGAATCAAATGTCATTAAGCGCCACGCTCAAATCGGAGGACACCGTAAATGAGTGGCCGGGGTATGAAGAAATGGCGTCCCTTTTCTTCATTAGAAGAACAAAAACCTTCATTGCAACAGATGAAATATCAAAAGGGCAAATGTCCAAAACCAAAAATTAGCAGTGATCAAGCCGAGAAAATCGATGCCTATCTACGTGATTACAAGGACAAGCTTTTTTTGATTACCTTCTATGAAGATGGATATGTTTTAAATCTCGAGGAATTAATCAAAAAAGTATCATATCAAGACTGTATTATTAAGACAGGAACCAAGATAATTTCGTTTTCCAATTTAATAGATTTAGAAATTTTAAAAATTATTCAATAAAACGACAACATAATTTGTTTATATTACGTAGTCATCCCCCGTGACTACACCTCTAGAAGGGCTCGGTTGCCCCCAAAACATTTAATTGTTCTGAGCCCTTCTTCCTTAGTTGAAATAAACTTCATTAAAGTTTACAATTCAAGTCAAGGAACAAGAGATGGCAAGCGAATTAGAACGGGCAATGATCTGTTTGCAAAATGGTGATGTCAAATGTCTTGATACCATCTATAAACTGACATCAAAGGGTGTCTTCACGTTCGTGCTGCCCATCGTCAAAGCTTATGATTTAGCAGAAGATGTGATGCAAAGCACTTACATTCGCGCTTATGAAAATATTGCTTCATACAAGCCAGGAACCAATCCACGTAACTGGCTGCTGACAATTGCAAAGAATCTTGCCTTTGGGGAAGTTAAGAAACGCAATCGCGAACCAAGTTACGACTTCAACGAAGAAAATGTTTCGACTGAAGGCGTCTACGATCTTGATCCAAATATTGATACCCCAACCATCGACTTAGCTAATCGCGTTCTAAATGAAGGCGAAATGAATATCATTCTCTTATACGCCATTGGGGGCTACAAGCACAGGGAAATAGCCGAAATGCTCAATCTCCCTTTAGGCACCGTAACAAGTAAGTATAACGCGGCGCTGAAAAAAATTAGGATTGCTTACGAAAAAGAAAATGAAAAAAAGTAAGAAAGAAATCTTGAAGAATCTCCGC
>JBAYBO010000054.1:0-6109 GCA_041669225.1 Bacilli bacterium
GTTATCGTATTCATGATTATATGGAACGCGATGATGAACATACAAAAGATTCGCGTTAACCCCTGCAGGAAGCTGGCGGTAAACATGAAACTGTTCTCCTAAAAGATTCGTAGAAACACCACGATATAAAGATAAGATAAGATTATTAAAATGATCAATCGTCGTAATTAAATCTGGAGCCTTCGCGCTTTGCTGATACAGGTGGGATGAAGCCATTAAGCCGAAGCGTTGAATGCTTCGCCAATAGTCATAGAACATCTCCGTAAAATGATAGAATTCGTCGCGTTTATTAAGTAATTTGTGTAAAGAAGCGTTGTTTTTATAAATGTCATTAAAATGAAAAACATAAAGGAGTTTATAAGCATCGAGAAATTGCTCGATTGTCACGCCCTTGAAACTTTCCATTGTCACGTTTTTTTCATGTTTCAATTTATTAATAAATTGTGATAGAACACTTGCAAAACTCCTTGACTGCAAAACGCTTACTTCTGAATCGCACAAAGAAGCATCAAAGTTGATTAGGGCATACGTATTTGTTAGATGAAATTTTTTCATTCTTTCTCTCCTAGTAGCGAACTGGCACTTCTATCTTAAGCGATAATAAGGCTTCTTGTAAGACAATAAAGAATCTTTCGATGTCTGTGACATCAATCGCCCCTAAGGAACCGACGCGGAAAGCCTGAACTCCACCAACGGGACGGGGGAATAATATAAAACCACGCTCATAAACATAATCATGAACTTTCTTAAAATTCCAATGTGAATCATTTGGATATAATGCCGAGACGACAAGGGGACCCTGATTTTCGCGCTTGATAGTTTCTTTAAAGCCGAGACGTTTTAAACCATCGTGGATTGCTTGATTAATACGGATGATGCGATTATGTTTGTTTTCTTCGCCTTCAAGGAAATATTCTTTGACGCCTTGCGAGGCGGCGTAAACTAATTGAACAGGAGGGGTAAACTGCATCTCGCCGTTATATTCAAAATGGTAATACTGACGGTATAAATTCGTGTAATAAGAACGTTTCGGATAGTCTTTTGATTTCTCAATTAGGTGTCTATTTCCAATAATAAAGGATAACCCCGGCATCGCCGCGATTCCTTTTTGGGCGGACGCTAATATAAAGTCAACATTGTCTTTAACAATATCAATAGGAACTAAAGCAAAAGAAGATGTTGTGTCAGCGACAAAAACAGCATTATGTTCATGAACAATATGACCAATGCTTCGAATGTCGTTGAGGATGCCTGAACCGGTTTCGTGATGAGTTGTATAAACTAAAGCAATATCATCATTGTCCGCAAAGGATTTCTTCACATCATCAACATTTATTGGACAAGCAAAATCGGATTTAAGTTCAACATACGCAAGACCATAATAATTAGCGATGTCCACCGCTCTTGACGAATAAGCACCATTATTAATTATTAATACCTTTTTGCCTTCAGGAAGTAATGAGTTTAATGAAACATCCATGTTAATCGTTCCGGAGCCCGAGAACAAAACTGCGACGTGGTCATTTTCGTTTCCATGGGCTATCTTGACTAAATCAATTCTAAGCTTCTCAATAACATCGACAAAATCTTGTTCGCGATGACACATATCAGGTGTCATTAAGGATGCTTTGACAGTATCGGTCGTTGTCGCAGGACCGGGATTTAGTAATATGTTTCTCTTAACGCTCATTTTGTCCCTCCTTTTATAATAATAAAATCACATCAACTACCTGATTATTTAATTATATCAATAGTTATTGTGATAAGTTTAACGAATTCCTATAACCCTTGTAAAGAAAAGCTGTTTTCAATTTTTTTCATGACTTAAGAATTTAATCTCACTAATAGATATTGAACTGAGTTCATCATTATGACTCCATTCGAACTGATAACCAAGATTGTGATTAGACCAACGACATATGGACTGAAAATCCACTGGTCTAATAATCAAATTTTGTTTAAATAAAAAAATGCCGATTTCATCGACACTTTTTACAAAATTTACAATGGTGGCCCAGGGCGGGATTGAACCGCCGACACATGGATTTTCAGTCCATTGCTCTACCAACTGAGCTACCGGGCCTCGTATAATGGCGGACCAGACGGGAATCGAACCCGCGATCTCCTCCGTGACAGGGAGGCATGTTAACCGCTACACCACTGGTCCAAAATACGTGCTTATTAATTATCTTAAAAAATCATATAAAAATCAAGAGACAAATATCAAGGTAAGAAAAAAGATCCCTCACTTGTGAGGGACCCTTTATCTAATTATTAGTAGTTTTCGGCTTTGAGTTCGAAGTGGGCTTTCGGATGAGCGCAGACTGGGCACATATCAGGAGCTTTCTTACCGATATGGATATGACCGCAGTTACGACATTTCCAGACAGTGACTTCGTCGCACTCGAATACTTTTTCGTCCTCGACTTTTTTTAGTAAGTGACGATAACGCTTTTCGTGTTCCTTTTCGACATTAGCAACGCCTAACATTTGTCGGGCGATTTCTGGAAAACCTTCTTCTTTGGCGACTTGAGCCATTTCGGCGTACATTGTCGTCCACTCGTAGTATTCGCCCAAGGCAGCATCTAATAAGTTTTCGGCAGTCGTCGGAACTGAACCACCATGTAAGGCTTTAAACCACAATTTGGCGTGTTCCTTTTCGTTATCTGACGTTTCTTCAAAGATTGACGCAATTTGTTCATATCCTTCTTTTTTGGCTTGCTTGGCGTAATAACCATACTTGACGCGAGCTTGGGACTCACCCGAAAAAGCAATCTTTAGATTTTCTTCGGTTTTGGTACCTTTAAGATCTTTCATTTTTATCATTTCCTCCAAAGTTAATTATCTAAAAATATGCCTTGTTAGTCAAAGACAATCTATACAAAGTTTAGTTCGATAAATTTAATCTACGCGCTTAACATAACGGAAATACTCGACATTGTCAGGTTTTGAGGCGTGTTCCACCATAAAGTCATAAGTTTGATCTCGTAGCTCTTGCATCGTATCTTTGAGTCCGAGAACAAGATTAGGATAAATTGGTTCTCCGATCGTTATAACCATTCTCGGTTTTAATGCACGCTTAAAAAACTTCCGCTTTTCATAAGTTGCGACGATTGGAATAATAGGAGCTTTCAGCTTTGCTGGATAACGAAATGAGGATGAAGAGAAGGGACGAATCATCGTCGCAAATGGCCAGATGTGAGCTTCAGGAAAAACGACGATCGCATGTTTTTTTTCGATATGATATTTAATTGCTTCTAAAAAATTTTTCGTCCCCCCCGTTGTTGAGGGAAGAGGAAGGCAGCCAAGCATCATGACGATATTACGCACACCGGGGATTGAGACGGCATCAGGATCAGCGATGATAAATGTTTTTTTGGGTCTGCTTATACAAACTTGACTAATAAATGCATCCATAATGTGTGTATGGTTTCCATAAATAAAATAACCAGTTTTGCGCACTTTTTTAATCGCTTTGCGATTGATAACTTTGACATTTAAAGATATTTTAGTCGTAAGATACAAAGCCGGAATAGCAACGAGATAGTAAAGTAAAAAGGAAAGAAATCGCCAAATAACGTTTTTATGAACATATTTGAAATTTTCATCGAGTTGCTTTGTGTTGATTTTTGTACCGGCAAAATCATCGTTCAGCAAATCGTTATAATAAATAATCGTTTTAGGATTTTGCTTTTTGCTTTTCATTGTTTGCTTTAATCATGTCGAAGAGCATATTTTCCATCTTGTCCATTGAATAATCAAAATCAAAGCGTTTCGCGTATTCGATATACTGCGTCCGGCATTTTTCTTTCTCGTCTGGAGAGTCGAGCCAATAGTCGATTTTCTCGGCAAGGTCTTGTGAGTTGTTACATTTAAAAAGATTCTTTTCACTTAACGCGAAATGACGTGTCGCACTACGCTTTGAGTCGGCGATAACAGGAACGAGTCCGCAAGACATGGCTTCTAAACACGAAATAGCTTCAATTTCAATTTCAGCGGGATGAACATATAAATCAGCATAATTGATTATATCAATCAATTCTTCGCGAGGATGAAAACCAAGAATTGGTGGATTAGTTAAATCTTTGCATCGCTTAATAATATTTTCCTTTTGGGGACCATCGCCGGCGAAAACTAACTGAATCTTATCTTTGTATTTAGATAGTTTAACCGCATCGATTAAAATCTTATGTGATTTTTCGCGGCTGTAACGGCCGGTAAACAAAATGACGAACTTGCCATCAAGATCCTTCGGTTTCGGTGCCAGGCGCGACTTAAAGGCTTTATGGACGCCATTTGAAATGACATAACCATTTGTTTCTCCGGCATAGCATTCAAACACCTCACGAATAAACTGCGTTGGATAATGAATCGCATCGACAAAACGATATAGTGTCCGATAGAAAACTTTATAAGTTAATAAATTGGCAAATGACATGTCCATCATAAAAATATGGTTTGTGAAATTTTCGGCCTGAACATGAAAGCCGGCGGTTACCGGTTTACCAAGTCTTTTGGCGATGCGTGCGGCTTTGGTGCCTAAGAAAAAGGGCATCATGACATGGACGATGTCAGCGTTTTGTATCGCTTCGGTGATTATTTTTGAATCAGCCTTCGCTAATGTAATATTATTTTTCTTAACATAATTGTTAAGGAATCCGAGATTTAATGATGGGACGACGTAATAGCCGTATAAACCAGTTTTATTTTTATCTGGGCAAACGACGCTTACTTCGTGTCCTTTGCTCTTTAAACTATTAATAAAATTGACTGCCGTTATCGTAGTTCCGTTATTCTCTATGCCGAGGACATCGGCAACGATCGTAACGCGCATGGTGTTACCTCCAAAGTTCATTGACGTGATCGGGCGAGAAAATGCTTTTATCGTAAAATAGCTACGTACGTTTCCCCCTGATTGTCACGCCGACTACAAAAAGTATAAACGATTTATTTGATATTGTCTTTAAGTTCTGGCTCCGGTTCATTGAATTTAACTTCGGCTAAGGCAAGTTGTCCGGCATTCATGCATTGAATGCGCATTTCTCGCCCCTGAAAGAAAAACTTCGAGATTGATTCCCACAAAAAGACCCAGGAAAAAATTTGCAACATTTCGAAGATTAATGGAATCTCGGGAATTTGCGCGGCATTCATCGCTAACTTCGTAATTGTTGAGATGACCAAGGCCATCATGCCAACGCCAAAAAGTATCCAGGCCACCGCTTGATTAATTTTTAATTCGCGACGTTTATCTTCATATATCAATCGGTAGTGATCAAGAAAAGATTTTTTAATCCGCGATTTGCGAAGATCAGACACGTCGCCAACGTCAAAATTAATGACAAGAGGAATTTCGGCAGGTGTGTAAAATGTCTTCTCGTCAATGTATTCAAAAATATCTGGCTTCATGTCTTCTTTGTACGAATAAGGAGAGTATAATTCATCAACATTAGTTAAATCGACGCTAATGTGAGCCTGACCATCAGGATAAATGAGTGACTCGACATACTTTCTAGTCGCATTACGTGAATCGCGATATAAAGATTCAATTAACTTTGAAAACTTTTTACGGCGTTCGTTAATAACTTTTTTATCCATTTTTTTCTCCTCCTTTCGCCCTTCTTCTTAGTTTAGCGTTTTTTCTGCGTTCGATTAATCGATGCAAAGCATCAAACAGTGACGCATTATCGTCAACCACGTCATCTTCATCATAAGCGAAGACGAGATAAGCGGGTTTATTGTTTCGAAGTAGTAAAACATAACCTTCTTCATCGACCTTGCGAGCGACACGAGAGAAGTTTTGGTTTGCCTCTTTTAAACTAACTAATTGTTTAATTCTTAATTTCATAATTTATATCCTTATAAGATTATATGATAAAAGTAGGTATAAAACAACCTACAAGCTTCTATTTAGTGGGAAATATGATAATCATGCGTTTCTAATAACTAAACATCACAAAAATTACCAAATTTTAACTGATTTCTATTTTCGACCTTTATTTATTATTAGGAGGCTTTTTATGCACAAGAATATTGGTTTTTATAAAGAAGAAGAGATGGTGATTATGTTAAACGAGAAAAAAGTGTGTGATTTGTCGAATAACGCTAAATA
>JBAYBO010000055.1:0-6062 GCA_041669225.1 Bacilli bacterium
CCTTCACGGGAGGTTTTCTTTATTGCATTTTATGGTCTAGAAATATATATTGAATTTGCTAGGGCGAATATAAAAAGTCTTATCTATAATCAAACTGTTTTAGAAGGCGTGGGTATGACCTTTTCTCAAACCAAAACCATTCTCGAAAATGGTAAAGTTAGTGGCGTCACGGCAACGGATGTTTTTAAATACTTAATTTAAAGCGTGTTTGTGGAGTTCAATTTAGATAAAATCGTGATTTAATCAGAAACACATATTCATATGCTGACATAAATTGCCAAGCTTGTTAATAAAGGAAATAAGTATGACAAACTTCCAATTACTAGTGTACGAAGCGACAAAAAAGATACCTTTTGGCAAGGTCGCGACTTATCAAGATATTGCAATCATGATTGGTCGGCCAAAAGCCGTGCGGGCCGTAGGTAATGCCCTTCACCATAATCCGACGATGATTGTCATACCTTGCCACCGAGTTGTTAACGCCCAAGGCGGATTAGCAAAGAACTTTGGCTATGATGGTCCAGAAGGACAAAGGACGTTACTTGAAAGCGAAGGCATCATTGTCGAGCATTATCACGTCGATTTAAAGATTTACCGTGCTTTTACTTTGTAAATATTACATTTTATGAGTGTTGGCTTTGGTTAATGATGTCAAAAAATGGTAAAATAATTATGTTATGGATAAATTACATATTAAATCAGAAGTTGAATCCTTAAAAAGAGTGCTTGTTCATCGTCCTGGACAAGAGTTATCAAACTTAACACCGAAGTATTTGCAAGAACAATTGTTTGATGATATCCCCTGGCTTTTAGAAGCCCAAAAAGAGCACGATGCGTTTGTTAGCGTTCTACGAAATAACAAAGTCGAAGTTGTTTATCTTGTTGATTTGGTTTCTGAAGCCATCGCTGACAAAAAAGTACGGAAACTTTTCATAGAGCAGTTCATTATTGAATCATATATTAATAACCCATTGACGATTCATAAGATGCGAGATTATCTTTTTTCGTTAGAAGCAAAAGAATTAATTAGAGTGACGATGGCTGGTATCCGTAAATCACAATTGCCTGGCTATAAAAAAGAATCCCTTCGTTCGTACATTGAAGATTATCCGTTTGTCACCGATCCGATGCCAAACCTTTATTTCACTCGCGATTGCGCTTGCGCAATTGGTGGTGGCGTTTCTATTAACCGTATGAATAACGAAGTTAGACGGCGCGAAGCGATTTATATCGATTTTATTTTTACTCATCACCCTGATTATAAAGACACAAAGCAATTTTATGAGCGTGAAGAAACATCTTCGCTTGAAGGCGGTGATGTCATGGTTTTAAGTGATAGTGTTATTGCCATTGGTATAAGCGAACGAACTGAGCCAGATGCTATCGAAGTCTTGGCCAAGCGTTTGTTCTTAGAAGGGAATTGGCAGATCGTTATCGCCATCAATCTCCCCAAGCAAAGAACGTTCATGCATCTTGATACTGTCATCACGCAAGTAAGTGACAATATGTTTGTTGCCCATCATGAATTTATCGATAAAATCGATCACTTTGTGATTAAACCTGGACAGAAGCCAAATACATTAAGGATTATTCCATATAAAGATAAACTAACAAGAACCTTTTCAAAGTATTTAAATCGTTCAATTACCTTTATTCCCTGTGGTGGAAATGATGCCGTTGCCAGCGACCGCGAGCAGTGGAATGATGGAGCCAACACTCTTGCTCTTGAATCAGACAAAGTTATTGTTTATGCCCGCAATACGATCACTAACGAAATTTTAAAAAGCCATGGCGTTGAAGTCATTGCCATTCGTAGTAGCGAACTGGCCCGTGGACGCGGTGGACCGCATTGTATGAGCATGCCGCTATACCGAAAGTAAGAGCGTTAATGCGCTTACATGACGTCGTTTCACTAAAGTGATAGAAAAAACACTGTTGCTCGGTTAAAATAAATAAGGATAAATATTCCAAAGGAGAAATATAAATGTCAAAAATCAAATCTGTCTTTGCGCGCGAAGTTATCGACTCACGTGGAAACCCAACGATTGAAGTTGAAGTCCAGACTTACTGCGGCGCGTTTGGCCGTGCAATCGTCCCAAGTGGCGCCTCGACCGGCGAACGCGAAGCCCTCGAATTACGCGATGGCGATAAGAAACGTTTCGGTGGCAAAGGTGTTTTAAAAGCCGTAGAAAACGTTAACAAGGTTCTTGCTCCAGCCATGGTTGGCATGGATGTCAGAGAACAAAAAGTTATCGATGCGAAATTGCTTGCTCTTGATGGCACCAAATTTAAATCAAATCTCGGCGCGAATGCTCTTCTAGGCGTTTCATTAGCTGCTGTAAAATGTGCCGCTGATTTTAATCATGTCCCACTTTATGAACAAATTGCTCTTAATGCCGGCGAAGTTGGTGTCACCTTACCGGTTCCGATGATGAACGTCATTAATGGTGGTTCCCATGCGGACTCCTCCGTTGATTTCCAAGAATTCATGATTATGCCTGTTGGCGCACCAAGCGTCCGCGAAGCTATTCGTTGGGGTGCGGAAATTTTCCACGAACTGAAGAAAGTTCTTAAGAAGATGGGCCATGTTACCGCCGTTGGTGATGAAGGCGGATTTGCTCCAAACCTTTCTTCAAATGAAGAACCATTAGAAGTTATCGTCGAAGCAATTAAAAACGCCGGCTATGTGCCTGGCAAAGATGTTGTCTTAGCTATGGACGTTGCCGCCAGTGAATTTTATGATGAAGCAACTGGCACCTACAATCTCAAAAAGAGCGGGCAAGGCGTCAAAACTTCGGAAGAGATGATTGCCTGGTATGAAAAGATGATTGAGAAGTTCCCAATCGTTTCCATCGAAGATGGTTTAGGCGAAAAAGATTGGGCGGGTTGGAAGAAGTTAACCGAGGCCCTCGGTGATAAGATTCAGCTTGTCGGTGACGATTTATTCGTCACTAATCCTTCAATCTTAAAAGAAGGTATTGACAAAGGTATTTGTAACTCCATTCTTATTAAGCTTAACCAAATTGGTACATTATCCGAAACCCTTGATGCAATTAGAATGGCTAAAGCCGCTAATTACACGAATGTTATCTCGCATCGTTCTGGTGAGACTGAAGATACAACGATTGCTGATTTAGCTGTCGCAGTAAATGCTGGTCAAATTAAAACGGGTTCAATGTCAAGAACTGACCGGGTTGCCAAATACAACCGTTTGATGAGAATCGAAGAAAGACTCGGCGCTAAAGCCAAGTTCCCTGGTTTTGAAGCTTTCAATAATTTTAATAAATAACTAATATATGTTCTTATCTTTGACCCAAGGGGACTGGCTAATCCTCATTATTGGTTTATCGATGCCATTTGTTGGCACTGCTTTAGGTGCCTCAATGGTCATTTTCGCCAAAAATGGTATTAAGCCTTGGCTCCAAAAGATTCTTTTGGGTTTCGCTTCTGGTGTCATGGTGGCCGCTTCGATTTGGTCACTAATCATTCCTTCTTTAGAAGCCGAAGTCAATGGTGGCATTGTTGCCGCTGTGATTGGCTTTGCTTTAGGAATGGGATTCTTACTCTTACTTGATACCGTCATTCCTCATTTACACATTAATAGTAATCAGCCTGAAGGGGTTAAGACGAAGAAAATTAACCGCACTTCGATGATGGTGTTTGCCGTCGCCCTGCATAATATTCCCGAAGGAATTGCTGTCGGCGTGACATTTGCTGGAGCTTTAACCGGAAATGCTGGAATTACTTTTATGGGTGCTTTGGCCCTTGCGATTGGTATTGCCATTCAAAACTTTCCGGAAGGAGCGATTGTTTCTTTACCCTTAAGACTTGAAGGTCACTCGCGCACAAAGTCTTTTTTAATCGGTGGATTAACTGGTATTATCGAACCAATCGCCGCGATTATTACGATTCTACTGACGGAGCTAATGGTGCCAATCCTTCCTTATTTACTCTCTTTTGCGGCCGGTGCGATGATTTATGTTGTCATTGAGGAATTAATTCCTCAGTCGCAAGAAGGCGAACATTCAAACCTGGCGACGGTTGGCTTTATGGCTGGCTTCATCATCATGCTTTTACTTGATTTTCTTATTGGCTAAAAGGTACGTATTTTTATAAAAATATCACTCTTCGGAGTGATTATTTGTTTATAATTAGATTATGAATAACAAAGATTTTATTCCTGAACAAATAAAGCAATTGTCTTTAAATAAGAAACTTAAACTTCTTTATGGTGATGGCTTTTGGAAAGTTCGTGGTGTCGAAGAACTTGAATTAGAACCGTTTTATGTTAGCGACGGACCTCACGGTTTACGTAAGCAAGTCGAAAAAGGCGATCAAATCGGAATTATGCCGGCTTACCCGGCGACGTGCTTTCCGACTGCCGCAATGTTAGCCTGTTCTTTTGACGAGCATTTAATTCATGAGATGGGGCAAGCCATTGCCAAAGAGGCTTTACATCAGCAGGTTGCTGTTGTGTTGGGTCCGGGCGTCAATATTAAGCGTAATCCTTTGTGCGGACGTAATTTTGAATACTTTTCCGAAGACCCATTACTTTCCGGGAAGATGGGTGCGGCGTTTATTAGAGGCGTTCAAAGTCTTGGTGTTGGCACGTCGTTAAAACACTATGCCGCGAATAATCAGGAGACAAACCGTTTAACAATTAATGCCGTCATCGACTCAAGAGCCCTTCGTGAGATATATTTAAAACCATTTGAAATTGCAGTGAAGGAAGCTAGACCATATACGATTATGTGCTCTTATAACCGCATTAACAAAACGTATTCCAGCGATAACCGCTGGCTCTTAACTGATGTCTTAAGAAATCAATGGGGATATCAAGGAATGGTGGTCACTGACTGGGGTGCAATCAATGATGATTTTATCGCCCGGAAAAGCGGTACCGATTTAGAGATGCCCGGTATCGGAAGACGCGATAAGAATTTGATGCGCGGAATTAAAAAAGATCTACTAAGTGAAGACGACGTAAATGTCTGCGTCACGAACATATATAACCTTCATCATAAAATTAAAAATATTAAGTATAGCGAAGATTGTGATTATGATGCTCATTTTAATTTAGCTCGCAAAATCGCTGCGGAAAGTTCTATTTTACTTAAAAATGACGGCATTTTGCCATTAAAAAACTTTGTTAACGTTGCGATTCTTGGGTCTTTTGCTACTTCTCCACGTTATCAAGGCACAGGAAGTTCAAAAGTTAATCCGTACAAATTGATGTCTTTTAAGCAAGCATTAGAGGAAGAAAAACATCCGTTTGATTATGCATTGGCTTATCAGGAAAATAATGATGAGGTTAATGAAAACCTCGAACATGAAGCTCTTGAATTAGCAGAGCAAAAAGATGTCGCGATCATTTTCGCTGGTCTCCCTGATGCTTATGAAAGCGAAGGTTTCGACCGCGAAAAAATGAGCTTACCGGATTCACATTTGTCATTAATTGAAAAGGTTGTGAAATTAGGTAAAAAAGTTATCGTCGTCTTATCGGGAGGATCGGTGATGGAACTGCCATTTGGCGACGACGTTAATGGCTTGCTTTTAACCTATCTAGCCGGCGAAGCATGCGGCCCGGCCATTCTTGATGTCCTGCTTGGCCGTGTCAATCCATCTGGAAAGCTTTCCGAAACTTGGCCTTTATCTTATTTCGACTCACCATCGGCGAATAATTTTCCTGGTGATGACACGAATGTATTTTATAAAGAAAGCATTTATATCGGATATCGATATTTCGATACAATCAATTTAGAAGTTCGTTATCCCTTTGGCTATGGTCTTTCATATACGACGTTTGAATATAAAAACCTTGATTTAAAATATGAGTTTGTTGATGAAAAGATTCGTTATGTTATTTGTTTTGATATTACGAACACTGGACAAGTTTTTGGCCAGGAAGTGGCTCAGCTTTATGTCGCAAGCTCGGCGAAGGGAGTTTATAAACCAAGTCACGAACTAAGAGGTTTTACTAAAGTAAAGTTGGAGCCTCAAGAAACAAAACGTGTGAGTATTAGTCTTAATCAAGATGACTTAAAAATTTTTGATCTCACGAC
>JBAYBO010000056.1:0-5978 GCA_041669225.1 Bacilli bacterium
CGACTTATTTACGACCGGCAAAACATTCTCGATGGCTAGCTATGGCTCACAGTTTTTCAAAAACAACACCTTGCTCAATAACGGCAATGCTTTAGGCTATACGATTCAGTTCGTTAATGTCAGCGCGACATCCGCGACAATTAGAATCACGGAAATATAGTATTATATATTAGATGGGAAAAAATAAAATTCACTTTTCATTATTAACTGCAGTCTTTGGCGCTACCGCCATGATTCTTTCTTCTTGTGCGAGCGTTTATTTTAGCTTTGTTCCCTTTCGTGATTACCAAATCGATAACGATAATCATCAAACAATAACTGCAGAAGGATATTATAAACCTGGCGATTACTCGCCTTATACATTCTTGAATGATAATAGCGAAGAAGAGTCTTTTGTCGATTTTACTGATGTGTATCGTCATCAGGATTTTTTTCGTAGCATTCGCTCATTGGGAAGACAAAAACTACTTGTCATCCCCGTTGATTTTGAAGACTATCCCTCAAGTAATCTTCCGGAAGGCACTGAAGGTTCATTGGAAGTTCTTCGCAATGCCTTCTTTGGTGTAAACGAAAATAACCACTGGCGATCCGTCGCCGGTTTCTATAACGAATCAAGTTATGGTAAGTTAATTCTCGATGGCAAAGTTACCAATTGGTATCGCTCGCCGAGATTAGCTTCTGATATTCGTCCCTTAACATCAAAAACTAATATCGTACGCGAAATATATAACGGCGCTCTGACGTGGTATCAAGAAACACACGGTGATTTAGCGAGTTATTATGTTGATGGTGATTCATCGCAGCCGGTGCCCGTTTACTTTGTTTATTCTCATCCTTCCGAAACTGGTCAGGGTGCCCGCGATAAAATGTTTTGGGCTTTTACGATTAACCGCGCCCCGACTCTTGCGTGCTGGTCGAGTTACTCCTTGACGTATCTAACTGATGGACGACCCGATACCCATACTTATATTCACGAGGTCGGACACTTATTCGGCCTTGAAGATTATTACAACACCGGAGGCGAAATATATGGTCCAACCGGTCGTGCCGATATGATGGATTATAGTATTGGCGATCATACCGGTTATTCGAAAATGCTGCTTGATTGGGCAAGACCTTACGTCGTTACTAACACAACTGAAATAACCATCCGCCCCTTTTATAGCAGCGGTGATTTAATTTTAATTAAAAACGACTGGAACGGCACGGCGATGGATGAGTATTTATTGCTTGAATATTATTCTCCGAATGGATTAAACGCTCATGATTCGCGAACGAATACTTCGAATCCGAAACTCATGCAACATGCCGGTATCAAGGTCTATCACGTTGATTCGCGTTTGGCGTTTCTCACCGACGATCCTTTTTCGCGGGTTTTGGGATACGTCGAAGATGGCGTCAATAGCAAGGATGAAACTCGCATTGGTATTGTTCACACCAATACCAATATAGGCGACAACAAAACTTATAATAATAATCGCCTTTATCATCTTTTAGAGAGCAGCGGCGAGAACACCTTTATTAATGGTGGTGTTGCCACCAACGATACACTCTTCAAAGCCGGAGATTCCTTTGGAATTAATACCTTTAATGATTTTGTCTTTAATAGCGGTGACGAACTCGGTTATACTTTCACGATTTCCCAGATAACAAATACTTTTGCGAAAATTTCGATTAACAAAATTTAACTTTTTTCTTGACTAATATCATTACAAGTTGGTATTATCTTTCAGGACACATATTGGGCCGCGTAGGCCTATTTATTTGTGAGATGTATGATACACCGGGAAATGTGTACGCTGCATCAAGATATAAGGAGGATGTCCAATGCCAACCATTAATCAGCTAGTCAGGCAAGGACGCGTTCGCTCGACATTCAAATCCAAAGCACCAGCTTTAGGAAAAAGATGGAATTCGCTTCAAAAAAGAGAAACATCGCAAAACTCCGCCCAAAAGCGCGGCGTTTGCACTCGTGTCGGAACGATGACGCCGAAAAAGCCTAACTCAGCCCTCAGAAAGTACGCCCGTGTTCGTTTATCAAACGGCTACGAAGTGACCGCTTATATTGGCGGTGAAGGTCATAACCTTCAAGAGCACTCCACGATTTTAATTCGTGGTGGTCGCGTCAAAGATTTACCTGGTGTTCGTTACCACATCATTCGTGGCACACTGGATACGGCCGGAATCGAAACCCGCCGTCAAAGCCGTAGTCAATACGGTACCAAAAAACCTAAGTAGTTATTATTTAGGTATTGAGATAAGGAGATAACAATATGCCACGCAAAGGAAGTGTGAGCAAACGCGACGTTTTGCCAGATCCAATTTATAGTTCAAAATTGGTCACGCGTTTGATCAACAAAATAATGCTTGATGGTAAACGAGGAACCGCCCAGACGATTCTTTATAATGCCTTTAAGAAAATTGAAACGAAAACGAGCAAACCAGCCATGGATGTTTTCGCAACAGCAATTAATAACATCATGCCCGAAGTGCAACTTAAAGTTCGCCGCATCGGTGCTGCCAACTATCAAGTACCAACCGAAGTCACAGCTGATCGTAAGGTAACTTTAGGATTAAGGTGGTTAGTCAATTACGCCCGTCTTCGCAATGAAAAAACAATGGAAGATAAACTTGCTAACGAAATCATCGATGCCGCTAACGGTACCGGTGCCTCAGTTAAGAAAAGAGAAGATACGCACAAGATGGCCGAAGCAAATAAAGCGTACTCTCATTACCGCTGGTAACGAGGTAGTTTTATTATGGCACGTGAATATGACTTAGAACATACCCGCAACATCGGCATCATGGCGCATATCGATGCGGGTAAAACAACAACTACTGAAAGAATTCTTTACTATACCGGAAGGATCCATAAAATCGGCGAAACCCATGAGGGTTCGGCGACGATGGACTGGATGGCGCAAGAACAAGAACGCGGCATCACAATTACCTCGGCGGCTACAACTGCTTTCTGGAAGGGACACCGCGTTAATATCATCGACACTCCTGGGCACGTCGACTTCACTGTTGAAGTTGAGCGCTCACTTCGTGTTTTAGATGGCGCAGTCACCGTCCTTGATGGTAAAAACGGTGTTGAGCCCCAAACCGAAACTGTTTGGCGTCAAGGCACCAAATACAATGTTCCACGAATTGTTTTCGTCAACAAATTGGATGCAATCGGCGCAGATTTTGATATGTGTATCGAAACCTTGCATACGCGGCTCGCCGCCAACGCGGAAGCCGTTCAATATCCGATTGGAATCGAAAGTAAATTTAATGGTATTGTCGATTTGCTTGATCGTAAAGCTTATACTTATTCGCTTGATAAAAGTGAGGGACCGACGGAAATCGCTATTCCCGAAGATTATCTGAAAAAGGTCGAAGCCATGCGTTGGAAATTATTAGAAACGCTCGCGGCTTTTGATGATGAATTGATGTTAATTGTTCTCGAAGGACAAGAACCGCCAATTGAACTGATCAAAACAACGATTAGAAAAGCCGTTTTAAGTGGCGAATTCTTCCCTGTGTTTTGTGGGTCCGCGTATAAAAATAAAGGTATTCAATTGCTCCTCGACGGAGTTATCGATTATTTACCGAGTCCGATTGATATCCCTCATCAAAAGGGTCATTACAGCGATGGTCGCGATTATGTTTGTGAGCCAGATGAGAAGTTGCCACTCGCGGCACTAGCCTTTAAAATCGCCACTGACCCATATATTGGACGTTTAGCTTATGTTCGTATTTATTCCGGAACCCTTAAAAGCGGTTCATATGTAATTAATACAACTAAAGGCATCAAAGAGCGGATCGGACGTGTCATCTTGATGCATTCTAACCATCGTCAAGAAGTCGAAGAACTTCATGCAGGTGATATTGGTGCCGTTGTCGGACTTAAAAACACGACGACCGGCGACACTCTTTGTGAAGAAAAATTAGATGTTATGCTCGAGAAGATGGAATTCCCGGAACCCGTTATTGAAGAAGCTGTTGAACCAAAATCAAAGGCTGATCAAGAAAAGATGGGTGTCGCTTTACAAAAGTTGTCCGAAGAAGATCCAACCTTCCGCGTTCATACCAATAACGAAACCGGTCAGACAATTATTGCCGGTGTCGGTGAATTGCACCTTGATATTCTCGTTGACCGGATGAAACGTGAATTTGGCGTTCAGGTTAACGTTGGCGCCCCGCAAGTTGGATACCGCGAAACAATTAAGTCAAGCGGTGAATGCGAAGGTAAATACATCAAACAATCCGGTGGACGCGGTCAATATGGCCACGTTAAAATTCGCTTTGAACCAAATCCCGGCAAGGGCTTTGAATTCGTCGATAAAATCGTCGGCGGTGTTGTTCCGAAAGAATACATTCGCCCGACTAATGATGGCTTACGTGATTCGCTTGAAAGAGGTTTAGTCGCTGGCTATCCCGTCATTGATATTAAGGCGACTTTATATGATGGTAGTTATCACGAAGTCGATAGTAGTGAATCAGCCTATAAAATTGCTGCTAGCTTGGCCTTAAAAGAAGCCGCCAGAACATGTAACCCGGTCGTTCTTGAACCAATCATGAAAGTTGAAGTGACGGTTCCTGAAGACTATTATGGTGATGTTATTGGTGACATTACGCGCCGCCGCGGTCAAATGACCGGCGAATCACAAAGGGCTAATGCCAAGACGATTGAAGCCGACGTTCCTTTATCAGAGATGTTTGGCTATGTGACGGATTTACGTTCCTTCACTCAAGGTCGCGGCAATTACACCATGCAGTTCTCCCACTATGGAGAATGTCCGCGTTTCATTCAGGAAGAAATCATTAAAAAATCCGGAATGAGTCAACGCTAATAAATAAATACGTTGTATTGATTTTACAAGAAGTTTGCTATAATATGAATTCGGTTGAATTTATCAAATGAAATAAGGAGGAAATTCAAACAATGGCAAAAGAAAAATTTAATAGAGCAAAGACGCACGTAAACGTCGGCACCATCGGTCACGTCGACCACGGCAAAACGACCTTAACCGCCGCGATTACCAAAGCCTTGGCTAAAAGAGGCGGAGCCAAAGCAACTGCTTATGCACAAATTGACTCTGCTCCAGAAGAAAAGGCTCGTGGTATAACGATTAATACTTCTCATATCGAATACTCGACCGACAAACGGCATTATGCCCACGTCGACTGTCCAGGGCACGCTGACTATGTTAAAAACATGATTACCGGCGCTGCGCAAATGGATGGCGCAATTCTCGTTGTGGCCGCCACTGATGGCGTTATGTCACAAACCCGTGAACACATTCTACTTGCTCGTCAAGTCGGTGTTCCTTACATCGTTGTCTTTTTAAACAAAACCGATCTTGTTGATGACCCAGAACTCATCGACTTAGTCGAAATGGACGTTCGCGATTTGCTCTCATCCTATAACTTCCCTGGCGATGACCTTCCAGTCATCCGCGGTTCAGCCCGCAATGCCCTCGAAGGCGATGAAGAAGCTTGTATTCTCGAACTTATGGATGCGGTTGATAACTACATTCCTGATCCTGTCCGCGATAAAGATAAGCCTTTCATGCTCCCAATCGAAGATGTCCTCACCATCACTGGTCGTGGTACCGTCGTCACTGGTAGAGTCGACCGTGGCTTATTAAAACTTAATGATGAAGTTGAAATCATTGGTATTAAACCAACCATCAAATCAGTCGTTACCGGTATTGAAATGTTCCGTAAATTGCTCGACTTCGCCGAACCTGGCGATAACGTCGGCGTTCTTCTCCGTGGTATCAACCGCGAACAAGTCGTCCGTGGTCAAGTTTTGGCGAAACCTGGAAGCGTTACTCCACACACCAAATTTACTGCGAGCACCTACGTATTAAAGAAGGAAGAAGGCGGACGTCATACAGCTTTTTTAAGCAATTATCGTCCCCAATTCTACTTCCGCACAACTGATATTACTGGTGTCATTACCCTTCCGGCTGGTGTCGAAATGGTCA
>JBAYBO010000057.1:0-5506 GCA_041669225.1 Bacilli bacterium
AAAGTTTTTGCTCTTGGTGGTAAAGTCAATAACGTTGGCTTAGTCGAAGTACCGATGGGCACGACTCTCCGCGAATTAATTTACGAGATCGGCGGCGGAATCCCCAATGGTAAAAAGTTTAAGGCCATTCAAACCGGTGGACCTTCGGGCGGCTGTTTGACTGAAAAAGATTTAGATACACCAATTGATTACGATACTTTAATTGCCCGCGGCTCAATGATGGGTTCAGGCGGAGCAATTGTCATGGATGAAGATAACTGTATGGTTGACGTTGCTAAATTCTATATGGAATTTATTTGTGACGAATCATGTGGCAAATGCACACCATGCCGGATTGGCACCAAACGGATGCTTGAGTTTCTTCAAAGATTACCGAAGGTCGGGCTTCTTTAGAAGATTTAGATGAGTTGACCGAATTAGCCTATGCCGTCAAAGAGAACTCTTTGTGCGGTCTTGGCCAAACGGCAGCCAATCCCATTTTATCGACAATGGCTAACTTCCACGATGAGTATCTGGCTCACGTGGTCGATAAAAAATGTCCGGCTCATGTTTGTAAAAAGTTAATGGAATATTATATTATTCCAGATAAATGCAAAAAGTGCGGTAAGTGTGCGAGAGTTTGTCCGGTTCAATGCATTAGTGGAACACTAGGCAAGACTCCTTTCCTTATTGACCCATTAAAGTGTATTAAATGTGGCATGTGTTATTCAGTCTGTCCATTTGATTCCATCATCAAGCGCTAAAGGAGAACAAGTCATGGCAAAATTAGTAAATATAAAAATAGAGGGAAAATCTTTTCAAGTCGAAGAAGGCTTGACGATTTTAAAGGCGGCTAAAAAGTGTGGTTTTGATATTCCTTCACTTTGTGCCTTTAATGATGGCAAATGTTCTTTGGCAAGCTGCCGCGTTTGTCTTGTTGAAGTCAAAGGAGCTCGCGGATTAGTCGCTTCCTGTGCCTATCCAGTTAACGAAGGCATGGAAGTTAGCATCTCTTCGGCACGTGCCGTCAAAGCTCGCCGTTCTTCTGTCGAATTACTTCTAAGTAATCACAGCAAAAACTGTCAGCAATGTTCGAAAAACGGGCAATGCGAATTATTGCACGTCGCCACCGTCACTGGTGCTCGCGATGATGCTTACAAAGGTGAGTTGACGAGAACAACTTTAGATCGCCTCGCTCCAGGTATTGTCCGCGATACTTCTAAGTGCATTTTGTGTGGTCGCTGTATCGTCCGTTGCAAAGAAGCGCAAGGTATCGGCATTCTTGGTCAAGAATTTCGTGGTTTTAAAACTATCGTCGCTCCCGCTGATAATCGCAGTTTCATGCATTCGCCATGTCTTCAATGTGGTCAATGTATTAATGTTTGTCCAACTGGTGCGCTCTCAGAAAATAGCGAAATTAGCGCCGTTGATAAAGCCTTTACGACTCATAAATACGTTATTGTGCAAACCGCTCCCGCTGTCCGGGCTGCGATCGCTGAAGAATTTGGCGAAAGAATTGGCACACCTGGTACGGGAAAAATGGTCGCTGCCTTGCATCGACTTGGCTTCTACCGCGTCTTTGACGTTAACTTCTCCGCCGACTTAACAATTATCGAAGAAGCTAACGAACTACTGATTAGAATGAAAACTGGCGGAAAACTTCCCCAAATTACTTCTTGTTCGCCTGGTTGGATTAATTATATGGAATATTTTTATCCGGATATTATTCCTCATATTTCAACTTGCAAGTCGCCCCATGAAATGGGAGGCGCGATTATTAAGTCATATTTTGCCGAAACGCATAACCTTGATCCCAAGGATATCTTTGTTGTATCAATTATGCCTTGCACGGCTAAAAAATATGAAAAGACAAGATCGGAAAATGCTGCTGTGCAAAATTTACCGGACGTCGATGCTGTTTTGACAACTCGGGAATTGGCCAAAATTATTAAACGTGCCGGCATTAATTGGCAAAAACTTCCTAATGAGGAATTCGATGACGATTTAATTGGTGAATATAGTGGCGCCGGCGTTATCTTTGGCGTTACCGGTGGCGTTATGGAAGCCGCTCTTCGCACGGCTTATCATGAATTGACCGGCAAAGAAGCCGAAATTGTTGCCTTCAACGAAGTCCGCGGCTTTGAAAGTATTAAAGAAGCTGAACTTGACATTAATGGAACTAAAGTTCGCGTCGCTGTCAGCCACGGTATGAAAAATGCTAAGCCTTTACTCGATCAAATTCGTAACGGTACTTCTCCCTATCATTTTATTGAAATCATGGGATGTCCAAGCGGATGTATTAATGGCGGTGGACAACCATTTGTCAAACCAGTATTTCTTCCTAACGAAGATGACAATATTCTCGATACTTACATTCAAAAGCGAGCCAACGTCCTTTATAGCGAAGACGAAAGACAAGTCGTCCGTCAGTCGCACAACAATAAAGACATCCTTCGCCTTTATAAGAATTATCTTGGCGAACCTTGCGGGCATAAAGCCCACCATCTTTTGCACACTTCTTATGTCGCGGATAGAGTCCGATTCCCGGGGAAGTAAATTGCTGCAAATCGAGGCTGAAAACAACATATTCGGCTTCTTTTTATAAAAAACCTATGTATAAAGCTATTCTTTTTGATCTTGATGGAACTATCCTTCATTCTATTAGCGACATAACCACAGCCCTCAATATATCGTTAAAAACATGTGGTTATGATTTTTTCTATGATGATGAAGGAACGAAAAAATTGATTGGCATGGGAGCGAGAAACATTATTGCTCGCGTCTTTAAAAATCGTCCTCACACCGATGAGGAATTTCATCGGCTATTGGAAGTATTTTCGATTAATTACAGGATGCATCAAGGCGAAAAAGCCCATCCTTATGAAGGGATGATTGCTTTTCTAGAAGAACTTAAAAGTTCAGGCATTAGATTATTTGTTGCCAGTAATAAACCAGATCATCTCGCCAAGGAAATAGTTTCTCGTTTTTTTGGTGATGCCTTATTCGATGCCGTTTATGGTCATCAACAAGGAAAGCCAGAGAAACCTAACCCTTATCTTGTTAATTTTCTTCTTAAAAATTTTAATCTCGATTATCGGCAAACCCTTTTTGTCGGCGATAGCGATGTCGATGTGGCAACAGGGCATAATTCTCAACTCGATGTTTGTCTTGTGACTTGGGGTTATGGCAACTATGATGAGACACTATTAAAACAGGCGACTTATGTTGTCAATAGTGTTTCGCATTTAAAAAAGATTGTCTTTGCATAAAGCAAGTGTTATTATTTTCGACAACCATAAACAAAAGGTATTTTTGTTTGTGATATAATAATTATTTAGAGCCAGAGTATGGAAATAAAAATTTTTAATTCATTAACTGATAAGGTAGAAACCTTTGTTCCATTAAGACCTCACGAAGTCTCGATTTATGTATGTGGTCCAACCGTTTATAACAATCCGCATGTCGGAAATCTTCGTCCGGTGGTCGTTTTTGATGTGCTGCGCCGTTTATTCACTTACTTAGGGTACAAAGTAAGGTTTGTAAGTAATTACACCGATGTGGATGACAAAATTATAAATCGAGCAATAAGTGAAAACGTAAGCGAAGAAGAAATTTCCCGCCGTTATATCAAATCTTTCAATGAAGTTGTAAATGCCGTCAATGCTCTACGCGCTGACGTGGCACCGAAAGTTACCGAACACATTCCTGACATTATCCGTTATATTGAAGTACTGCTTGAAAATAATGCGGCCTATGTCGTTGACGGCGATGTTTATTTTCGCGTTGCTTCAATTGCTAACTATGGTGAACTGAGCAATATAAATATTGATGATTTGATTAGTGGCGCTAGAGTAGAAGAAAACAGTAAAAAAGAATCGCCATTAGATTTTGTTTTATGGAAAAAAACGACACTTGGAATTAATTGGGAATCGCGCTGGTCAAAAGGCCGTCCCGGATGGCACACTGAATGTTGTGTAATGATTAATTCTTTGTTCCCTGACGGAAAGATCGATATTCACGGTGGAGGTTTCGATTTAAAATTCCCTCATCACGAGAACGAGATTGCTCAAAGCAAAGCTCATAATGGTAATTCGATTGCTACGTACTGGATGCACAATGGCTTTATAAATTTTGGTGAAGATAAAATGTCTAAGTCATTGGGTAACGTAATCTTAGCTAAAGATGTTATTGATAGATTCGGAGGCAATGTGATTCGCCTTGTTCTTTTAGGAACATATTATCGTTCGCCTTTAACATTTAGTTCCGAAGTTATGGCTGCCGCGAAAGTTGAGTTTGAAAAAATTGAAAATTCATATCGCCAATTAGCGGTTGCCTTACAACTTGATAATGTAAGTTTAAATGACGAAAATAAACCAGATATTGAAATTTTCTTGCACCACCTAGCTAGTGACTTAAATACGCCAAATGCAATAACTGAGTTATTTGCTATAATAAAGAAAGCTAATGGCGCATTGCGACAAAAACCGCTTGATTATCTCGTTTTAAAAAAAATATTTTTAGAGATAAAAGCTATGCTTAATATCCTTGGACTTAAAGTTGATTACCCGCTCTTAAATACCGAGGACAAAAAAATATTCGCCGATTATTTAAAACGAAAAGCCGATAAAAACTTTGCAGAAAGCGATCGTTTACGCCAAATTTTAATGGCTAAACGCATTCTCTAGGAGGAAAACTTATGAACGGCATATTCTCGATTGATCAGCAAATCGTTAGCTGGTTTCACGCCTTATTCGGTGGCAATGGATGGGGGACTATCATTCTTGTAATTGTATCATTACTTGTCACAATTCTTTGTGCTGGCATTATTGGTTTTGAGCGCGAGTACCACGGTCATGCCGCCGGTTTGAGAACTCATCTTCTCGTCGCCATCGGTTCCGCTTTGATTATGATAATTTCCCTTTATGGTTTTCCGGTTATTTTTCAAAATGATACTCGTGACCCAGCTCGACTAGCTGCTCAAGTAGTAAGCGGTATCGGTTTTTTAGGCGCTGGAACAATTATTCAAACCGGGACAGACGTCAAAGGATTGACGACGGCAACCACATTGTGGTTAGCGATGGCTATTGGTATTGCTTCCGGAAGCGGAAACTTTATTATCGTAATTATTGCTACTGTTTTGGCTTTTGTCTCCCTCGTGTCTTTACGCAAAATTGAAAAACTTGCAAGTCGGCGCAATCCGATTATTCGCATCGTCGTTCCCCCGGAAAGACCAGTGTTAAAAGAGATTCATCTTGTGGCAAACCATTACGGTATCGCCATTCGTGATCTTGAATCACAAATTGTTGAATATCAAAATCAAACAGTTTTACGTCTAACAATGCGTTGTTCATTTGTCGCAAAAGCACAGGTTACGGCTTTTATTGATGATTTAAGAGAAAAAATTAATCCACTAGATATTAAGTTATCGACTGAAAGTTAGTTCGATATCTTAATGTTGAGAAAAAATATTTTATAACCATGTCAAAATTAATATACGGGAGAAATCCAGTATTGAGTTCCCTCGGCG
>JBAYBO010000058.1:0-5364 GCA_041669225.1 Bacilli bacterium
CGGAACAGGCAAAACCTCTCTTCCTTATGCCCTTGGTAAATTCTTTAAAAGAGATGTGACAATTTGTTCGGTTCAACCATCCTGGCGTGAACGCACCGAGATGCTTGGCTATTTTAATGAATTTACGAAGAAGTTTAATGAGACTGAATTTTTGCGAGCGCTTTATGAAGCGACATATCGCAAGGACAATAACATTATTATTCTCGACGAGATGAATCTAGCCCGCGTTGAATACTACTTTGCTGATTTCTTATCAATTATGGAAATGCCAATCGCCAGCGAATGGAAAGTAGAAGTAACTCGGACCCCTGACAATATGAATCCAAAAAAACTTGAAAGCGGTAAATTATTAATTACCCAAAACCTTTGGTTTATTGGTACGGCTAATAACGACGACTCAACTTTTACGATTACCGATAAAGTTTACGATCGGGCCATTAGCATAACTCTTAATGATAAAGGCGACACGGTTGACACTGAATATACTGAAGCCGTGGCAATGCCTTATGAAAACCTCGCCAAACTATTTGAACAGGCTTTAACTAATTTCCCAATTGGCAAAACAAATCTCGCCAAGTTTGAAAAGCTCGATAAGTTTGTCGCTGACAAATTCCGTATCGTTTTTGGTAATCGCATTCAAAAGCAAATGCGGGCTTTTACGGCGAATTTTGTTGCTTGTGGTGGTAAAGAATTGGATGCTCTTGATTTCATCTTTGCCTCAAAAGTATTAAAGAAGTTTACGAGTCTAAATTTAGCTTTCATGCACGAAGAGTTGGCCAATCTTTCGAGCGAACTCGACAAATTATTTGGCAAAGGAACTTTCTGGCAATCGCAAAAGGTTATTTCAGATTACTCGAAAATTTCATAACGGGGGGATGATTAAACATCATGGCTAAACCAAAAGACAATGTGCCCTTAAGCTCTCCTCAGATGATTGGCAAACTTAAAAATAAATATGTTACACGCCTTGAGCGACTTGTTAATAATGATGAGGATTTTCTTTCGCTTTTAGAAACTTTCGCCAATGCGAAAAATGTATATGCTGGTACCTCGAGAAGGGAAATTAAAACCTATTCCGAGGATTTTGTCATCGAAATAGAAAATACCTTACCCTCGTTAGAATCCATCGTTAATGATCCTCAGCGTTTCATTAAAGAAAATGCTGAAGTGGTCGGCATCGAAAAAGCTCGCAAGATTACCCATCGCTCCGTTGAACACATGGCCCAGCATACCGAAAACATTCGTTCGGTCAGTTCAAGTGGCACAGTCGATCCTAAAAAAGTTCTCAACATGTTTATCGATGATGAACTGAAAATTTATGAGAACCGCTTTATCATGACTCTCGTTCGGCGCTTGCAAACCTTCATAGAACTTCGTTATAAATATATATCTGATCATAGCGATACTCGTAACAGCGATGTCGTCAGTGTTACATCAGAAGTTAAAATCGGCGATGTGACATATGAATACGAAACGAAGATGAAAATTATCGTCCCTTCAGATGATGACGGACACCGCGAGGCCAATCAGAAATTACTTGATCGAATTCTCAAACTACGCAAACGAATAACATATCTTACGACTTCTCGTTTTATGTTAGAAATGCGCAAGGCGACGCCAGTTTCCGATCCAGTTTCGCAAACAAATATCATGCGTCTTAATTATGACTACCAAACCGCATATAAATTATGGGTTTTCCTTGGTCGTTACGATATGCTCGGCATCGATTACAAGTTCACACAGCAAAAAGTTGAATTTGATAATGCCTACATGACTTATTTGCATCTTAACGCTATTGGTGCCTACTTAACCTTTAAAACCGAACATTCGCTGTTGCCAGATAAAGATACGAAGCAATATATTTATAAACCGCGTTTTAAAGAAATTAAACTCGATTATGACATGACTGACGAACGTCTGATTGGAAAAGGATTATCCTTTGGCATCGACTCCAAGAAAGAAACACAAGCGCAAATTGCAGCTCGTGAACGTCGCAAGCAACAAGCCGAAGAAAGACGAATCAAACGCGAAGAAGAAAAGAAAAAGGCTCGTGAATTAGCCATTCAAAAGCGCGAAGAAGCCAAGAAGCTTGCCATTCAGAAAGCGCTTGAAAGAAAAGACAAAGAGAAACAAAGGAAGCTTGCTATGCAAGAAAAGAAACGACAGGCTGTTTTAGCTTTGCAAGAAAAGAAACAGCTTGAAAAGCTAATGAAACAAGAAGAACTCAAATTAGCCAAAGCTCGCGAAAAAGTACTGAGAATGGCCCAAAGACGTCGTAAAACAGAAAATTAATGAATCATGGAAAAAGTTATTAATATTGAAAAGAAAGAACCAAAAATGAAAAAAAGCCGGATAGGTCGTATTTTCACTATTGTAATTGGCGTCTTTGTCGGATTGTTATTGATTATGCAAATATCTGGTTCGATTAGTGCCCAGAGCAATTACGGCGTTCAGCGTTTTGGTGACTATCAAGTTTTAGTTGTCATTACTGATTCAATGGAGCCTTCGATTAAAGTCGGAGAAGGTGTTTTTGTGAAAAGGACACCACTTAATGAGATTAAGGCTTCGACGACGATTGAAGCCAAAGATGGTGATATTTTGACCTTTTTTCGGCCAACTGATGGAGTGATTGTGACGCATCGCGTCGTCGAAGTCTTGCCGCAAAGCGACGGATCTTTTGATTTTGAAACATTAGGCGATAACCTCAACGCCAAGACTTGTCCAGTTGGAGGTTGCAATCCAGATATTCACCGCGACTATGTTGAAGGCAAGTATGTTCTTGGTAAGGTTGTTGGTCAAAGTTATGCCTTTGGGCAAGTGTTTAAAGTAACCTCAAACCCGATTGCCATTGCAGTCGTGGCGGTTGTACCTTTATTATACGTTTTCATATCTTCAGTGATAGATGTAGTAAAACATAGTAAAATAAAGGATGAAGAATTTGAAGTTGGCGATTTAAGTCAATTTGATGAGTTTGTAGCTCTTAAACAACGTGAAAAGCTTCGCCTCTTAATAGAAATTGAAAAAGATAAACTTCGCAAAGATCGAGCATTAATAGCAAACGATAATGAATCAGAAAAAAGGGGAAACAATGAAGGAGAAAAATAAAGTAAAAACAAAAGTGGTAAATTACAGCTGGCGTTTTCTTATTTTCTTAGTCGCCTTTTTTGCCGTTTTTGTTTTGATATTGCTTGATGGTTTTGGTCTTTTTGATAATATTTGGGGTATTACGGGCCGTTGGATTTCGTTTTCTCTTTTAGCGGCCGGAAGCATCCTCCTCCTTATTTTGGCGTTAATTTCTTTTTCTCAGTCGCAAAGAATTACTGTTAAAAAGATTCTAAATACGGATATTTTCCCTTTAGTTGATAACATCTACGACGAACGAGAGTTAGTTATGAATGTTAACAAGCTTCTTCGTAAGAAGAGCGGCGAAAAATCCGCGGTTGTTACTTTCTCGACTTTCAAATTTAAGAAAGAAGTTTTTCTCCGCTATGGTTATCAAAAAGAGTCCGATGTTATAAGTACAATCTTTTTTGCAGTCGATAAAATTAAAGAGTCACATCTAAAAATGATATATGGCTATGACTATAGCGATAATTTCATGCTCTTTATTCCTGATATTACCGAGAAGAAACTGAATCCATTACTTGAAAAACTAACCGAAATAATTAATAAGTATTTAGGCGAGAATAAGATTGAAATTGATTTTTCCCCTCATTATGGCGTACGTCTTAGAAGCGATGATGATGTCTCGGCTGAAACAATGTTTCAGACGGCATTAATTGCCAGTGACTACGGAAGGCTTAGTTCTGAACGTGGTGGCATTTTTATCTTTAACGAATCAATGTTTACTAAAAATGAACGGACTGTCAGTTTGGCTCGTGATATCGAACGCGGTCTTGCCAGCCATGAGTTTGAAGTATACTTTCAACCTAAATTCGATTTGAAACTTAAACGTTTTAGTGGGGCTGAAGCCCTTTTAAGGTGGCATCATCCCGAACGTGGCACAATTTTGCCGGCTGCCTTTATTTCTTTGGCTGAACAATCTGAGCTCATTATTCAAATTGACTATTATGTCCTTGAACGCGTTTGTAAGCACATCGCTGAGTGGCGCGATAAAGGCTATCGCCTACTTCCAATCTCTATCAATTTATCTAAGCGGACAGTTTTCTCGGCCGATATTGCCGAGAATATCGAAAAACTAATTAAAAAATATCAAATTAGCCCTTTGCTCCTTGAGGTTGAAATTGTTGAATCTCCTTCGCCTTATGATGTTCTTTATCTTTTATCGACCGTTAAGAAAATCAAGGCTTTGAATATAAAAGTGGCAATCGATGACTTTGGCACCGGATTCTCGTCACTTAGTTATATTAAACGCATTCCTTTTGATGTAATCAAAATCGATCGAGCCTTCCTTAGCGATTTAGAAATAGATGCTAAATCGCGCGGAATAGTTAAAGAAATTATTAAACTGGCCCACATTCTTGAAACCTATGTCGTTATTGAGGGTGTTCAAGAATATGAACAAATCAAACTCTTGCAGGGAATGGATGCTGATTGCATTCAAGGTTTCTACTATAGTGAACCTCTACGTCCGGAAGAATACCTTCGTTTTATCAATGATAATAAATTTGAAAAAGGAAAGAAGGGATAATCCAAATGATTTTAATTATTGGAACGACCGAAGACGATATTTTCTATTTTAAGAACCGGATGAAAATCATAGAGAAGAACAAAATCGCGTCCAAATATCCTTATTATGTCGGCACGTTTGCTGGCAAGGATATTTGTTTGGCCTACAGTGGTTATTCAAACATCGCCTCGGCAGTAGTCGCCGGTTTTATGATTAGCAAATATAAACCATATATCGTCGTCTGCGTCGGAACAGTGTCGGCTTTTAGTGAAAACCTTCGTCAAAGCGAATTGTTTATTGCCGAACGTGTCTACTTGGGCGATATTGACTTTACTCCGTTAGGCAGCGGAACAAGATATGGGCAAATTAAAGAAATGCCGGCGTTTTATTCTTCAGAAGAAGATTATATTAAACTAATTGAAACAATTAATTCTCGGACGGAAAATTTACACATCGGACGTGGACCGCTTATTTCGACGAATGTTTTCTTTAAAAACCGCAAGAAAGCAAACGAACTCCTCGACAATAATTTTTCCCATATTGAAAATACGACCGCTTTTGATACCGAAGCCGGTGGTGTGATTACCGCTTGTTATATTCACGAAGTTCCCTGGCTTTTGCTTAAAGCCGTCAATTATCAGATCGGTCGCGATGAACAGTTGCTTTCTTCACTTAGAATTGGCATCGAGGCCCAACCCCACATCGCCAATTTAATTGAAACATTATTAGAAGAG
>JBAYBO010000059.1:0-5267 GCA_041669225.1 Bacilli bacterium
ATGTATGGTTACTATTATCCATGTACTTCAACGACCGTCGGAGTTAATGATAATGACTGGTCCAAAGAACAATGGATTGAAAAATCAATCAATGAAGATTTCGCATATCTTGCTACCGTTAAAGGTGCCCGTATTAATGAAATCCTCGCCCTTGTCTCTGGTAATACCAAAGCATCCTAATTATCGTTTAACGATAAATTAACCGTTCTATGAAAATAACGGGAGAAATCCTTTGGTGCGGTTTCTCCCGTTGCTAATATATAGGTGGAAAATATTAAATGAGAAAAATGTCTTTCAGCAAGATATGGAATAAAACAAAAACATTCTTTTCTAAACCCGCCAACATCATCTTGCTCTTCTTTACCGTATTATTAACGGCAGCTGTTATTTACCCGCTTATTTCTTTAATTCTCGATTCTTTCATGGTTCAGAGCATTTCCGAAGCTCGCGAGATCAACGAAACATGGGGTACCGCCGTCAAAAAAGGCGACTTCACTTGGGCACAATGGCCTAATCTTCTATTTAACGAAAATTCAGAATACTCATTATACTTTTTCTGGCAACCACTTTATAAATCAGTTCTCATGGCTCTCTTAGCCTGCGTGATTGCCGTTCTTGGCGGTGGAATACTGGCCTGGCTTATTACCCGCAGTAACCTTCCGATGAAAAAGTATATTTCGGCAGTATTCATTTTTCCTTACATTATGCCCTCATGGTCAATCGCGATGTTCTGGGAAAACTTCTTTAAGAACACAAACGTTCCCGCGGCTAACGGGATGGGTATTTTGCAAGCTTTAACCGGCATATGTGTTCCCGAATCACTTGTTTATGGGCTTATACCGTGTGCGCTTGTTCTTGGTATTCATTATGCTCCCTTTGCATATATTTTAATCGGCGGCATTCTTCGCAATATGGATGCCAACTTGGAAGAAGCGGCAACTATTCTTAAATCATCACGATTTAAAATCTTAAGAAGAATCACTCTTCCTATCGTCGCTCCCGCTCTTATTTCCACAATTCTTTTAGTGTTTGCAAGCTCGATATCCAGTTATACGGTTCCGGCTTTCCTAAACGCTAATAATAGTTTCACCTCGATTTCAATTGCTATGCGCGGTTTGATTATCACGGCTGGCAAAAAAGGCCAAGGCTATGTCGTAGCGGTTATTTTGCTCGCATTTAGCGTTTTGATTTTGACAATCAATAACTGGTTTACCAGATCAAGACGAAGTTTTACGACGGTTAGCGGAAAATCCGGGCAAGTTTCAAAATTTAGAATTGGTAACAAACCATGGATTAAATGGGTTGTTGGAGGCGTTATCGTCGCCTTTGTATCGTTCTTTGCTGTCGTTCCCCTTGCTTCGTTCGTCCTTGAAAGTTTACTAGAAACATCGGGAAATTATGCTACGATGACATTTAAATACTGGTTTAGTCCCGAAAACTTTGACGTCCGCATTACAGCCCAAGGTCAATCATCGCAAGGAATATTCTTTAATTCGACGATATGGAAAGCTTTTGGACGTAGTGTTTTGGTCGCTTCGGTTGTCGCGCTAATTGCCGGAACCTTTGGTATCCTTATAGGATATGCGGTAAGCAAAAATCGTCGCAGCCGCATCGCCAACTATGTTTCAAGCACGGCTTTCTTACCATATTTGATTCCTGCTTTAAGCTTTGGCGCAATCTTTTTCTCCTTAACATTTAAAGAAGGATTTCAATGGCTCAACGTTTCTAGTACGAATAATGAAATGTCGGCGGTGGCCATATGTATTTTAGTTGCTGCGATTAAGTTCTTACCATTCGCGTCGCGAAGTGGCACGAACGCCATGCTGCAAGTTTCCGGTGAAATTGAAGAGGCGGCCATCATTACCGGCTGTCCATGGTGGAAACGCATGACGCATGTTCTCTTTCCGATTCAAAAATCTAGTTTGATAAGTGGGTATTTATTGCCATTTATTTCCTGTATGCGTGAACTAACTTTATTTGTTCTTATCACATCAAGTTTCTCGTTGCTTACAAATGTGTTACAGTTTTATGACGTCTATGGCATGAATCAAATTAGTAATGCCATCAATCTCTTAATTGTTGTGTTCGTAATCGGCGTCAACTTCTTAATTAATAAGCTGACCGGCGCATCGATTGATAAAGGTATAGGAGGCTAAGAGTTATGCCAAGAATTGAATTAATTAATGTCACTAAAAAATGGGGCAATTTCGTTGCCGTCGATAATTTAAATATGATTATCGAAGATCGCGAATTCGTTACTTTACTCGGACCTTCTGGTTGCGGGAAAACGACGACACTCCGCATGATTGCCGGTCTTGAGACTCCAACAGCCGGAAAAATTATTATTGGTGACCGCGTTGTTTTTGATAGTGATAAAGGCATTAATGTCTCGGCCTCAAACCGCGATATTGGTTTCCTCTTTCAAAATTACGCTTTATGGCCACACATGACAGTTTATAAAAATATCTCATTTGGTTTAGAAAACCTCAAATGGAAAAAAGAAGATATTAAAAACCGCGTTAACGAAGTGATGGAAACGCTGCAAATTTCTGAATTCAGAGATCGCTATCCAAGCGAGTTAAGTGGTGGACAGCAACAGCGTGTCGCAATCGCGCGGACTCTCGCCCCTAATCCGCAAGTGCTCTTTATGGACGAGCCGCTTTCTAATCTTGATGCCAAATTGCGCAGTGAGATGAGAACCGAATTAAAAAGATTACACAAGGATACTGATTCAACTTTTGTTTATGTGACGCATGATCAGCTTGAAGCCATGACGCTTGCCAGCAGAATGTGTTTGATTAATAAAGGATTGTTGCAGCAATATGATAAACCATTAAGCGTTTATAATTTTCCAATCAATTTATTTGTTGCCGACTTTGTCGGAAGCCCAACCATGAACTTCATGAATGCGAAAGCCAAACAAGAATCAGAAAACGTTATTAATCTTGAAGTTCTTGATATAAAGATTAAATACACCAGCAATGAACCAGTTAAACTAAAAGGCGAAAACGTCATTATTGGTATTCGTCCTGAATTCTTATTAATTAGAGATGGCGGTTCAATTCATGGACTTGCTTATTCAACCCTTCCGTCCGGTATGGAAACAACGGTCAAAATTAATCTTAAGGATAAGATATTGTCAGCGGTTCAATTTGGAGCGGTTGACTATGCGTTCGATCAAAAAATTAATTTTGATATAATTGGCAAAGGCGTTGTTTTGTTCGATGAAGAGTCAAAAGTTAGCTTTGCGTTAGGTTCTTGCGAAGTTATAAAGTAGCTGTCGTTTAACTCTTTCGTTATCAAAAAGCTTTGGCTTTTGATATATTAATAATCTAATGACAAATAGCGAAAATACGACAACAGAAATCGTTGAAAAACCCAAGAAAAATCTGCCAAAACCGTATCTACTTACGCGAATCTCAGCTTCTTTCTTGGATTTTTTACTTATCATCTTCCTGTTTGTAGGATTTGAGGCAGCTCTTTATTTTTCAATCTTTGAACCATTAGGCTATCATCGTTTAATGGATGAATCACAGCAAGTATTAAGAGACTCGCACCTTTACATATTTGATGAAATGAGAGGATTCTTAAGTATTACCGAAGCTTATGACGAAAATTTGACTCCCGAAGAGAACTATGACATTCCAATTACATTCTTTTATACGAATGACGCAAGAGCGATTGAAAATAATCTATTGGAAGACTATAGCAGTTCAAAAATAGCATCAGGATATTTTGTTGAAGTAAGCGAAGGTGTTTTTGAGCGCACATCGGAAGCAACAGATGTGCTCGTTAAAACATTTTTTGTTTCAGCCTATGATGAGGCGGTGGATTTTCTTGAAGAAGATCCAGTGTACGTGAATGGTGTAGAAAAAACATTTTATATTGTCATTTTTACAGTTCTATTTAGCGCGACTTTGGCAGTGAGCGTTATTCAGTTATTGATTCCGCTTTTGATGAAGAATGGACAAACGCCATTTAAACTGGCTTTCAAATTATGCCTTGCCGACGCTCGAGACGATACGCGAGTTAAAAGAAAACAACTTGTTATTCGCTTTGTGATTTTGCTTTCGTTTAATATCTGGGTCCCAATCCTTCTTTTTGCCCGTTTTTCATATTTCACTTTAATTCCGATATTTGTTTCGCTCGTTATCATGTCGGTCACTAAACGCTTCTCAGGGCCTCACGACTATGTCGCCAACACTTATATCGTTTCCAGTCGCGACATCGTTATTCCCGAAAAAATTGAGCATCGAGACGAGAACGAAGAGTAGAAAGGACCACTAACATGTTTTTAAAATTTAACACCATTGATAATATTCGCGATTTAGGAGGTATCAAAACTTCCGATGGTCACACAATTGTTTTAAAGCGTCTTTTACGAAGCAGCGAACTATATAAATTATCCAAAAAGGAACTAGATATATTAAAAGAGGAATTCAACCTTCGTGTGGTAATTGATTTTCGTTCAACAAAATCAACGATAAGCCGCAAAGACTCGATTGATAAGAGTATCAATTATTATCACAAATACACCTTAAATTTTTTAGAAGCAAATTCCTTTAATAAAGACATTAAACTCGATCCGGATGATTTTTTCCTCCATGTTTATCGTTCTCTGGCTTTGCAAGAAGAAGCGATTGAAGCTTATCGAAATTTCTTCCGCATCATAATTGAAAATGATAAAGGTGCCATTTTATGGCATTGCACTTCTGGCAAAGACCGTACCGGCATCGCGGCTGCTCTTTTATTGCGTGTTTTAGGTTGTGGTATGGACACAATTTATGAACAACACTTTCGCACGAATGAAATCACCCTCCCGATTCTTAAAGAGAAATTAAAGGAAATCAATCCGAAAGACGAAGCGCAAATTAAGTACTACAAAGCCTTCTATATTACAAAAAAAGAATACATCGATGAATATTTTAAAGCCGTATCCGAAAAGTACGGTTCAATTGATGATTATCTAACAAATCAGTTAACAGTTTCAGAAAATGATAAACAAGTTTTACGTGACCGATATCTCATAAAATAGCGTGTTTTTGTCCTGTATGTGACTTTTTTTGAGGGTTATAAGGAGCGAAAACAACAAAACAATTCGCAAATTTGAAAATTGGTGTACAATGAATTTGAAAATTATATTCACTTTTAGTATCATATTAATTTCCTTTTTACTATAAAAAAGGAGGGAGAGAAATGTATGAATAACTGCATCGTAAGAATTAACGAATCGCTTGATTCATTCTCAAAACAAGTCGGCAAAGTCG
>JBAYBO010000060.1:0-5249 GCA_041669225.1 Bacilli bacterium
AATATAATAGATATGATAGAAGTGAGGTATTTATGGAACGCAAAATAATTCGCCAAGTAACGGGCTATAAAACAACTGATGGAGCAGGCGTTAATCTTGTCCGTGTCTTATCGCGAAACACGGTTGAGGATTTTGATCCGATTTTAATGCTAGATTCATTTGATAGCACTAACCCGCGCGATTATATCGCGGGCTTTCCGCTTCACCCCCATCGTGGTATCGAAACCATCTCTTATATTTATCAGGGCAAGATGGTTCATAAAGATAGCCTTGGAAATGAAGATATGATTACTGACGGCGAAGTACAGTGGATGACAGCCGGCTCGGGCATCATGCACGAAGAAAAACTTCCCGCTTCGGAAAGAATGCTTGGTGTTCAGTTATGGCTCAATTTAGCCGCTAAAGATAAGATGGTCGCTCCCGCTTATTTAAGGATTAAAGCTGACAGTATCAAAGATGTCATTTTGCCTAATGGCAAACTTCGCGTCCTAGCCGGTTCTTATGAAGGGATGCAAAGTTATCAAAGCAAGTACCAGCCCATAGATTATTATGATATTCATCTTAATCCGAATTCATCACTAACCCTTAAAACTGATTCACGTCGTTCGATCATGCTCTTTACACTGATTGGCTCAATCGTCGTTGAAGGCATATCAGTCAAAGAAAAAACAGCCATTAAATTAAGTGAAGGCGATACTTTGAACATCAAAACCGAAGGCGAGAATGCCCAAATTTTATTTGTCAGTTCGTTAGCTCTAAATGAACCAGTCGCCTGGGGCGGACCAATTGTGATGAATACCAAAGAAGAGCTGTATAAAGCCTTTCAAGATTTAGATGAAGGCACTTTTCTCAAACAAAGCATCAAATACTAAATATCCAAGCATTTCGCTGCCCATATAATCAAGGTTAGGCGAGTGCTTTTTTATTTGTTTGCGTTTGTGTCTTTGAAACACAGCCGTATAAAGCATAGAATAATAACAGAACAAATTTGTATAGGGGGCAACAATATGGCCGCTTACGATGTGATTATTGTCGGCGCCTGCACGGCAGGCACATACTTTTCTAATCTTCTCGCCAAGAAAGGTTTGAAAGTTCTCGTCATCGATAAAGATAAAGAAGAAAACTTATCCACGAGATTGGACATCTTCCATTTCACCAGGCAGTCATTTAAAGATTATGGTTTACAAGAAGCAAAAGATGGTGACGAGGAATTCGTTCGCAACTTTAATCTTTGTTATTCAAAGTCAGCCCTTGATAATTATTTAAAGAAAAGCTTTTTGGAAGTGGCGGTCATGCACCTGCCGCTTTTCATTAAACGGTTAAGAGAAATCGCACTTAATAATGGTGTTGAATTTCGTTTTGAAACAAGTTTTAGTCACATTATTTATGATAAGCAGCAAATCATAGGGGTTGCCACCAAAGGCGGGGAAGAAATTAACGCTCGTTTTGTCGTCGACGCTTCGGGAATTCCCTCCGTTGTTCGCCGCTCAATCAAAGATCCATATATCGAAGATTTCGAAATCGGTCCTAGAGATAAATTTTATGTTTTACTTAAGTATGTCGAATTGTTTAATTCGCAAGATAGAGTTGAGCTAAGCACTAGCTGGCCTTATTTTAAAGGCTGGATTGCGCCCCAGCATTCCGCGAATGGGGCAATCATCGGTGTCGGAGCAAATCTTTCCTATGACTACGCCCGCAAGTGTATGGCAAAGTTTGAAGAAAACATAAAACTTCCGGAATATAAACTGCAATATGAAGAAATGGGGTGTACGCCATATAGGCGTCCACCCTTTAGTTTCGTCACTGACGGATTCCTTGTCATCGGTGATGCCGCCTGTTTAACTAAACCGATGAATGGCGAAGGCATTACCTCGGCATGGGTGCAATGTACTCCTGCCGCAGAAGTAGTAAGCGAAGCCTTAAAGGGCGGAAAGTATCCGACCAAAGAAGCCCTTTGGAAAATAAACACTCTTTATCAAAGAGATGAAGGCGCGGAATTCGCCAATTTAAGAGCCACCCTTATTGGCGCGGTTGACATGTCAATAAAAGATAATGACTATATGTTTAAAGAAAGCATTGTTTTTAAATCCGATGATGAAGAGGATAAAGGAAGCGTAACCGCTAAACTCATTAAAGGTGTGCTGAGCGGCCAGTTCTCCTTTAAAGCCTTGATGTCGCTATTAAGGGCATCGTCGCTTGGCGCAAAGCTTGAAAAACACTATAAGAAATATCCGGATAATCCAAAAGATTATTTCGTTTGGAAAAAGAAAGCTGATAAACTTTGGAAAAAAGCTGGAACGATGGCAGATGTCATCACTGATGCATAGGAGGCATTATGAAACCAACAAAAGCGAAGAAAGAAAAGAAGTATCACGGTTTAGGTAGTTTTCGTTTCTGGTTTATTATCATGGCCATGGGTTTGGCCGGACATTTGTGCTGGAACATGGAAAATCAATGGTTTAACACCTTTGTCTACGCCAAAATCGGCGGTGATGTCAATATCGTTACAGCAATGGTTATCGTCAGTGCGACGGTCACAACCATATCGACCTTTATTTTTGGTACTTTATCGGACCGACTTGGCAAAAGAAAAAGATTTGTCTCGATTGGTTATATGTTATGGGGCGTTTCCACCATTCTCTTTGGTATGACCGAATTTGCTAAGAGCTCAAACATTGGTGCCTTAGTCGCCTTATCCGGTTTCTTGGTCGTCTTTACTGACGCGGTTATGAGTTTCTTTGGCTCGATGGCGTTTGATGCCGGTTACAATACATGGGTTAATGACTACACGACGCCGAAAAACAAAGGACAAGTCGGTGCAGACCTTGCCGCCCTGCCAGTTATTGGCACAGTCGTCGGCACCGTCCTTGGTGGAGTCCTTGTTAACATCGGTAATCCGACGGTCGGAACCTCAAACTATGATCCGAGCCAAGACAATTATCAACTCCTCTTCTGGGCTTTGGGCATTGCCGTTATTCTGATTGCCGTCGCTTCAATCTTTTTAATGAAAGATGCGCCGACAACAAAGCCAAATAAAGATGGTTCGTACTTTAAACAATTCTTTGATGTTTTTAATTTTAAAAAATTGAAAGGCAATCCTAATAACAAAGAAATGCTTTTAGCTAATCTCGTGGCCTGTTTCTTCTTCATTCCCTTTAATTTCTATTTTGTCCATATGGGTAACTGGCTTATTTATGATATTGGCTTTACCGCCGGTGACATGGGGTTAATTCAAGGCATTGGTTTATTGCTTGCTGTCTTGGTCACAATTCCGTTTGCTAAAATTATTAATAAAAACAGAATACCGCTTGTCGCTCTTATCGCTGTTTTAGTTAATGCGGTTGGTCTTTTAATTATGTTCTTCTTTATCAAAGGACCGGAAAATGTTGATACGACGTCTTTCTTATCCGCTAAAAACTTACCGCTTCTACTTGCTGTTTTCTTGGTGGGTACCGGTTACGTTTTAATTACCCAGACGTGTATGATATGGGTTCGTGGTCTCTTTCCAAAAGAAAACCGTGGTCAATTTGAAGGTATCCGTTCCTTATTCTTTACTCTTGTTCCTATGCTAATTGGAACGCTTGTTGGTAATGTGATTATTAAAAATACCGATCACATGGAACGACTCGATTTATATGGAAATCCGATTGATGTGCCGCAAGAAAACTTATTCCTATTCGCAGGTTTGCTTGTCCTTGTCACAATCATTCCTCTAGGTATAGCCTGGAAAGTATATAATGACCGGATGAAAGCCGAACGTTTAGCGGAAGGAAAAAATGAAACAGAAGGAAATAAACCAGAAGACCATCCTGCTTAATAAAAAAGGCTATTTAAACGAAATCGGCTATGCAAAAACAATGCAATTTGTTTATAATCGCGAGCAAGCACGGCGCTTTCCGTTTAAGTTAAAGGAATGGAATTTTTATCAATTTATTAAAGGTGATGATGTCGTCCAGTTGACGATTGGTCATGTTTCCTATACTTGTTCAGTGACGGCGACACTTATAAATTTAAAGACGGGAATCAAACATCAGATTAGTTCGATGAAATGGTTTTTTACTCCTAAGCTCGATCTTGATCCGGAAGGCGAAAGTTATAACGAGTTTGAAAACGAAAACTTTTTCATGGCTTTTAATGTAAGCGCAAAAGAAAGAATCCTGACTTTTAAGGGTTCAAATGATAAATATCAAAACGTCGATATTTTGATTGCCATTGAAAATGACACGCGAAACGAGAAGATGGTTATTGCCACTCCGTTTAAAAAGAAAAAGCAATTCTATTTAAACTACAAAGAGAATTACTATGACGTAAAAGGATACGTCATCTTTAATGACCTTAAAATCGATTTAGAAGGTGCGACTGGTCTTTTAGACTGGGGTCGTGGCGTGTGGCCATACAAGCACGAATGGTTTTGGGGAAGCGCGAGCGCTTTTATTAATAACGTTCCGTTTGGCTTAAATATCGGTTGGGGTTTTGGTGATTTATCGAAAGCGACTGAAAATGTGTATTTCTATGATAAGAAGGCCTACAAAGTAGGGGTTCTGAAAGTAAAAAGAAATCCAGCTAATTATATGGAGTCTTGGCATCTAAAAAATGAAGAAGGCACGATTGAATTATTCTTTAGACCAATCTACGATAATTATACTGAAAATAAGTTTGTAGTCGTCGATACGCATTGTGATCAAGTTTATGGCTATTTCGATGGGACGATTAAAACAAATGATGGCGAAAAGAAATTTGTAGACGTTCTCGGCTTTATCGAACACGCTGTTAATCGGTGGTAAAATATTATTTGATGAATAGTCTTCGCCTCGCCCGTCTTTCAGATATCAGCCAAATCATGGACGTTGTTCAAGACGCCCAGGATTTTATGAAGAATCAAAACTCGGGGCAGTGGCAAGATGGCACACCAAGCATTGCCACAATTGCTGAAGATAGCATGTACGATCGTTTTTATGTTTGGGAAGAAGAAGGCAATGTTATTGGAATCATCGCTTTACTTGATTACGATAAAGATTATGACAAGTTAGTGTCTGGTCAGTGGCGATTTCCTGCACCTTATCTTGCCATCCATCGTTTCGCGGTTAAAAGTAAATATCACTCACAAGGTATCGCGACAAAAATGCTGCAAGCGGTGGAACGGATCGCTAAAGAAAGAAACGTCAAAACGATTCGCGTAGATACGCATAAGAATAATTTCCCGATGATTAATTTGCTTATTAAGAACGGCTTTGCCGAATGCGGTGATG
>JBAYBO010000061.1:0-5234 GCA_041669225.1 Bacilli bacterium
AATTTATTGCTGATGAATTATCTAAACTGATAGTTAAACCAACTCCTCAGCCTCAACCCGAGCCCAAACCAGTTGAGGAAGAAGAATTAAGCGAGAACAAAATCCGCGCCGTTATTGCCGAAGAATTAGCAAAAGTTATGATGAAACCAGAACCTGAGCCAGTTGAAACTGTCAAACCAGTTACGTCTGAAGAAATGCGGCAAATAATGTTGGAGGCTGTCGAAAAAATGATGACCGCGAAACCAGCTCCTGCCCCGGCTCCGGTCATTGAACCCGCACCAGCCCCAGTAGTTAAACCAGTTCCTGTCGTGGTACCGGTTATTAAACCGGCTTCGGTGAAAGTCGCTCCTCAACCTGAAGAAGAAGATGAAGAAAAGCCTACTTATGAGCGCATCCCTTTTCAAACCCGTATGATGAAAGCCGAAAAAGATATGAAGGCTAATTATAACGAGCTGAAGAGTGAAGTTATGAGTTATGGAGTAAAGAGCCGCGTATCAAATTCGGGTGATACTTTCCGTCTTCATACCAAGACTTATCTTAAGATAACAATCGCTGGTAAGAGTCTCAAACTCTACTATGCCCTTGATCCAAGAGATTATGAGAAAACAACTCTCCCTGTTCAAGATGCCGGTCATAAAGGCATTTATCAGGATATTCCGCTCGTTTTTAAAGTAAAATCTGAGCTTAGCATGAGAAGAGCTAAACAACTCATCGCTGATGTGATGGAGAAAAACGGCCTTGAGCAAGGTAAAGTCGAACTCCATAACTGGGTTAAAGAAATTAACGACAAATTAGCAACTCGTTCAAAAAAGGCGATATAAATCGCCTTTTTCTTTTTCCTTCGTTGTCATTGGAGGTGGTATTTGTCATAATCTAAGAAAGAGGTTTTACTATGGATACAATCAATAGACCGGGATGGATTGAAGTTGTTACCGGGCCGATGTTTGCTGGTAAAAGCGAAGAGCTAATCCGCCGTATTAAACGGCTAGAATACGCTAAGAAAAATGTACTCGTTTTCCGACCGAGAATTGATAATCGCTATTCACTAGATGAAGTTGTCAGTCATAGTAATAGTCGCCGTAAATCAATCGTTATTGATGGAGCGAAAGATATTCTTCCTTATCTTCGTGAAGATACTTATGCGGTGGTAATTGACGAGGTTCAATTTCTTGATGCTGAAATTATTCCGCTTAGTGAGCATTTAGCTAATATTGGGATTCGGGTGATTTTAGGCGGATTGGATAGTGATTTTCGCGGCGAACCTTTTTCAATTACCGCTGAAATGATGGCTCGTGCTGAGTTTGTGACTAAATTAACGGCCATTTGCGTGCGCTGTGGTTCTCCCGCCACAAAGACACAACGAATCGTAAATGGTAAGCCTGCGCATTTTCTTGATCCAATTGTTGTGGTAGGAGCCGCGGAAGCTTATGAGCCGCGTTGCCGGCACTGTCATGAAGTGCTCGGCAAAGCCAAATAGTCATCGCGTGTCTGCGCGCTATTTATTTGCTAACAAATTATACTTGTGTTATTATTGCTTTCGCATTGAGGTCTAATAAAGGAGTTGGTTGTCGATGTCTGACCCTCTGTCGTGGCTGTATATCTTACTAATTTTGTTGTTGCTTCTTGCTTCAGGATTCTTCTCAATGACGGAGACCGCCTTTGCGGCGATGAACCAGTTCCGCATGAAGGTCAAGGCTGATGAAGGCAGCAAAACCGCTAAATTAGTCGTTAAAATTTACGAAAAATACGATCGGACGCTGATTGCGACTCTGATTGGAAATAACATCGTTGCCATTCTTGCTTCTGTCATTTCGACAGTTCTTTTTCTCTCGCTCCTGCGCGTGCATGGTGTGACCGATGAAGTTATTTCGATTATAACAACGGTGGTTACAACCATTCTTTTCTATTTATTTGGTGATACAATCCCCAAACTTATTGCCAAAGCAATGCCAGACAAGGTGGCCATGTTTTCAAGCTATATCATCTATGCTTTATCAATAATGCTTTTCCCGGTCATTCTTGTTTTTCAAGGCATCATTTGGCTTGTATATAAAATTTTCCGTTTTAAAGATAAACCGACTCTGACAAGAGATGATTTTACCAACATTGTCGAATCAATTGAAGAAGAAGGTTTAATTGAAGAAAATGAATCCGATATTATCTATGCGTCGTTTGATTTTGTGGACACTTCCGTTAAGGAAGTACTGACTCCGCGATCGAAAATGTTTGCGATCGATATTCAAGGTCTCACACATGAGAGGCTGAATCAGCATCTCCTTGAGACGAATTATTCGCGCATTCCTGTCTATCGCGGCAATATTAATAATATTGTGGGTATTCTCCATGTTAAAACCTATCTACATAAATACTTGAAAAACCGTGATATTGCGATTGAATCCACGCTTCAGAAGCCATATTTTGTGACGACTCAAATTATGATGGATGAAATGATTGAGGGTTTTAAACGCAGTCATACACATATCGCTATTGTTCGAGGTTCCAAAGACACGGTTTTAGGCATGGTGACTATGGAAGATGTTCTTGAGGAACTCGTCGGTGACATCAATGAATTTAGTCCAAAAATCACTAAAGGAAAGGTTAAGCCATAATGATGACGGCACTCGACATTATTGTCCTTGTTGCGATTATCATCATGATCGCTTTTTCCTCTTTCTTCAGCTCGGCGGATATGGTTTATAGCACAGTTGATACATTACGCTTAAAAAAAGAAGCTGAAAAAGGAAGTAAAAGTGCTGCTTTGGCTTTAAAATTCGCCAATCAATATGATAAAACAATTACGACGATTCTATTTTCAAATAATCTAGTTAATATCGCAGCTTCTTCTCTTGCCAGTATCTCATACTTTGGAGACATCGTCGGTCCTGGAATTGTTACGATTATCATGTTTTTGATAATTGTTACTTTCTCTGAAATTATTCCCAAGGTTGTCGGACGCGTTTACTCACACGGATTGGCCAAACTATATGCATATCCGATTCTCGTCTTTAAATACGCATTTTTCCCATTTGTCTATGCGACAAGTGCGCTAGGAAGGTTAATCGTTTCTCCTCTTTATAAAAAAGCCAAGGAAGAGGAAGAAACTGTCAGTGATGACGAACTTCAGGAAATGGTCGACACTATTGAAGAAGAAGGAATCATTGACGAAGATCAAGGAGAATTGCTTCGCTCAGCCATTACATTCATGGATACCCAGGCTTACGAAATAATGACACCACGTGTTGATGTTTTCGCTTTTGATATTGAAGATGATATTATTGAATTGATTAATGACGAAAATGTTTTTATGTATTCTCGCGTTCCAGTCTATGAAGAGACTATTGATAATATTATTGGTATTCTACCAACGAAATTGCTCTTAAAGGCCATCCTTAACAATGACCAAATTGATGTCCGGAGTTTATTGACACCCGTTACTTTCGTACCCCGCTCACGCAATATATCGGCGGTTTTGCAAGATTTTAAAGCTACTCATAATCATATCGCCATCGTTAAAGATGAATATGGTGGAACCGAAGGCCTTATTACACTTGAAGATATCGTTGAAGAACTAGTTGGTGATATTTGGGATGAGATGGATGAAATCGACGAAGAAGCGACTGAATTAGGCGATGGCGTTTATATAATTGATGGGGCGATGAATATCGAGGACTTCTTTGAACTCATTAAACTTGATCTTGATGAAGACGCCGACTATTCAACTGTCAGTGGATGGTGCGTTTCTATCTTAGAACGCTTTGCGAAAGTCGGCGACCATTTTGCCTATCAAAATCTCGAAGTCAAAGTAATTCAGGCCGATGAATTCACGGTCGAAAAAATTCGTGTCAAAGTTTTGCCGCGTGATGACGAAGATTAATAAAAAGTTCAATTAGCTAGTTTATTTAAGGGCATTTTGTTTTTTTAATAGAAAAAAACGTATTAACTGCTAAAATACATGAGGAGAAAAATGAATGCTCAATTTAGACAAGAACAACAAAATGACACCACGGCCCGATAACGAGCCGAAGTTTGATCCTAAAAGCAAACTCGACCGCAAAATCATTTCCCTTGCCCTAATCGGTTTATTAGTTGTCGCTATTCTAATTGCTGCTCTCGTGATTGTGATTGAATTAGATTTATGGGCTTATTAAAGTATCAAAATTATCTAGATACTCATCTTGGTGATTTAAGTAAAAAAACAATTGTGATTACGGGTGCCAATAGTGGAATTGGCTTTTATGCGGCTCGCTCGTTGGCTTATAAAGGCGCACGAGTGGTTATGGCGTGTCGGAGCCAAGTTCGTGCCGAAGAAGCGCGCAAAGCGATTATCGAGATGATTCCAAATGCCGATATCGATATATTAATTTTCGATCAAGCCTCTTTTTCGAGTATCGAAAAATTTGCTTCTGAACTTGCGAATAAGTATTCATCCATTGATGGATTTGTTTTTAATGCCGGTATCTTTCATCCTAAAAAGGATGCTATGACAAAAGATGGATATCCTTTGACAATGGGCACTAACTATTTAGGAACATTTTATCTTTTTGAATTACTACGCCCTTATTTTGAACAGATGGAACATATTAGCGTCGTGTGTGTTGGTTCGCTTGCTAATCGTCGCTATAAATATCAAAACGTTGAATCATATTTTATTTCTAAGAAATTAACTCTTTATCGACAATATGCTCTTTCCAAGAAGTTTATGATGGCTAACCATTGTTTTTTTATGAGACAAGATGGAGTCAATGTTCACTATTCGGTGATGCATCCCGGTGTTGCTTCAACAAACATCGTTAGTGGTAGTTCTAATTCGTTTCCTCGGTGGTTTTCGCGCGTCGCTCGCAGTTTCATGAGTACTTTTATGAATCATCCCGAAAAAGCAGCCTTGGGAATTGTTCTATTGGCAGCTCAAGAAAAAACGCATGGACAATATTTGGTTCCGCGAGGATTGTTTGGCATAAGCGGTTACCCGATATGCAAAAAAGTCCCTCAAAGATTATCGAGAAATGCTCAGGTAATTCATGAATTAACCGTAGATTTCTTTCATAAGTTAAGGAGGTTATAACAATGCTTCTTGTTGATAATGTAACCTTGCAATTCGGCGGACGCGTTCTTTTTAAGAACGTTCATTTAACTTTTGATAAAGGTAATTGCTATGGAATCATCGGAGCAAACGGCACCGGCAAGTCAACGTTTCTACAAATATTGACCGGTGAACTCGAACCAAATAAAGGTGA
>JBAYBO010000062.1:0-4872 GCA_041669225.1 Bacilli bacterium
ACGAGCAGGATATAAGTAAAGACGCGACGGGTTTTGGCTTCCTTCGTTTTTTCGTAAGGTTTTAAGTGAATTGCTTGCTTAGCCATCTTATCTTAAATCCTTTTTGACATATAATTTTGATATAGCAAACTGAACGAGCGTCAGTCCTAAAATGATAAGGAAGAAGAGCCAAGCCATGGCCGCGGCATAACCGAGTCTAAATGGCATATTAAAGGCCGTCATAAACATGTAAATCGGAAAGAGTAACGTCGAATTAGAAGGCCAGCCCGAACCATTGCCCATCACAAAGGCAAGAGAGAATGAACGCAAACCATCAATCGTTATTAAAATGACGTTGAAGAAAATCATTGGCGAAATCATTGGCAGAGTAATCTTGATAAACTGCTGCCATTTACTTGCCCCTTCAAGTTCTGCGACTTCATAAAACTCTTCAGGAATTTCCTGCAAAGCCGCCAGAAATACGACCATTTTGACACCAAAACCAAACGAGCTGATTAAAATCATCGTAAATAAAGCGGAACTCGGCGAGGCATACCACAAGGGTAAATCGCTCATACCAAGTGAACCCAAAATATTATTGATTAAGCCGGTTGAGGGATTTAAAAGGTTTTTATAAACTGCCCCGACGGCAAACGAAGGAATAATGAACGGAAGAAAATAGATTGTGCGAAAAGTTCCCAACATTTTGACTTTACTATTTAAAAGCATCGCTAAAACAAGCGAAGTAATTAGCACAAAGACACCGCTGCACACGGCAAATATCAAACTCTGCTGAATTGATTTTGTAAACATGGCATCTTGCGTGATGGCATACATGTAGTTTTCGAAGCCGACATATTGAGAATCTCCCCCATAAAGGGTTTTATCGGTCAAAGACAAAATAAAGGTACGAATAATCGGATAGAAATAAAAGAGAAAGAAACCAACAATGCCCACCGCTGCAAACATTAAAAAGTGTTTATAGTTACGATGAAAGTTTTGTCTAAAAGACAGTTTTCTAGGTTTCATTGCTCCTTCGATCTTACTCATCACTATTCCCCGTAAAGTCCTCGATAATAAGCGTCGACATTACTTTTAATTGTCGTCAGTACTTGGACAATATCGCTTTTTGAGCCTCGTCCGTTATACATCAAAAGATAAATCTCGCTCATTACCATCTCGCGCATTACCTTAGAAAAATCGCGTTCATTCGGAAGAGTTAGAGCTTTTTCCATCGCATCAAAGACAACCTCGATAGAAATGTCTTTTTGTTCATCTTCTGGTAATGATGCAATAAGTGTTTCCATATTTTTTAAAGCACTTACTTTTCCATATTTATACATTTGGAGTGCGCCTTCTTCGCCGGTCCATAATTCAAGGAAGGCGAAAGCTCCTTCAACGTTATCGCTTCGTACAGATATGCCAAAGGCATCAGCAGAAATTTCTCCGCCTCGCGCTGATGGCAAGCCAACTGGAGTAGGTAAAACTTGAATATCCCAATCAATACCGAGAGCATCATAGCTATACCAATCGCCCATATGACCGCCAAAAATCATGGCGACATTACCGCCCATAAAAGAAGCATCGGACGTTAGTTCAATCGCATCAGGCGCGAATTTTGCATTCGCATCGCCCATCGATTTCTCGCGAAAGAAAGTTGTGGCAGCGATTGCCTCTTGAGAAGTTAAAGCACAAACGTGATTATTTGAATCCGGTTCATAAAATGAGCCGCCCATTTGATTGATGTAGACAAGCCATTCACCCCACCAATTGAGTTGAGTTTCCGCACCAAATTGATAATAATTCGTCCCTTGAGTAGTGACATTATATTTTGAAAGAGTTACTCCCGCCGTTTGATAATCCTCATAATCCCAATCCGCTCGCGGATAAACGCTATCATCCGGACCTAACCCTAACGCCTCGCGCAACTCCGAGGCCGAACTATCAAAAAGGGTTTTATTATAATAAAGAAGTGAAGTATTTATTGATGTGGGCAGAGCATAGACGTGGTCGTCAATTGTCAAGACATCAATCAAACTGTCAATATATTTATCGCTGCTAACAATTTCACTATCTGCCATAAGCGGCGTTAAATCACGAAGGCTATTTTTCATCGAACTGACAAGTACCGTGCTTGTTTTGATAATATCAGGCTCGTTTTTGGTGCCAATCAATTTGCCAATGTCTTGTCCGTATGTCGCTTTAATTTCATAGCCTGTCTGCTCAGTAAAATAAGTGAACAGTTCATCGTAACGTCCTTCATCTTCAACATCCAAGGCAATTTGCAAAACATTACTCGCTGGATTACAGCCGCTGAGGGCCGAAAGAGCAAAAATCGAAAGCAATAATGTGTTCTGGACCTTAAACATTGCCGACCTCCTCCATGTTCATATAAATTTCTTCTAAACTCATTTTACACATAGCGATGTTTTCATCACAAACACCATAATATATGGTGACATCATTATCATTTCTTGTTAATCCACACGTAAATACAACATCGTTAAAGAATCCATTTTTTTCATAGTCTTCAGTCGGGGCGATCAGAGGCTTTTTGCTACGCATTAAAATTTTGTTAGGATTTTCTTTATCAACAAGAAGGGCCGCTAAATGATAGCGATGTTTTTCATCGGCGGCATGATAAATGACAATCCAGCCACGTTCCGTCAAAAACGGCACTGCACCCGCACCAACTCGCGCACAATCTTCATATGATGGTCGCGCCTGTTGAACGATTCGATGATTACCCCAATGTAAGAGGTTGTTGCTTTCAGCCGTCCACATATCAAGTTGAGCAAAATCACTTTTGCTCGGTCGATGATATAAATAATAATGATTATTAATTTTCTTAGGAAAAATTACACAATCTTTGTTATCAAAGGGCAAGATGATGCCAAGTCTTTCAAAGGTGAAGAAATCCTTAGTTACCATCAAGGCGACGTTAATTCCGTGTTCACTAATTGCTGAATAAGTTATGTAATAATTGCCTTCAATCTCAGTAATATGTGGATCTTCTATACCATAGCTTTCATATTCAGTTTCCGGCATGATTCTTGTGTTTGTAAAAACAAAATTAATGCCGTCGTCGCTTTTAGCTAGTCTGAAGTGTGAGATAGACGTCAGGTAGTTTTGTTGGTGATTGCGAATGACACGTGCATCAGCAAAATCGTAACGAGAATCAAACCGATCGATTTTCGTATATTTTATGTGTCGGTCAGCGTATGTCGCCACCGTAAAATATTTCTTGTCATCGCTTCGAGCGATTTCTGCGACGCGAGCCAACATAATCGTCTCGTTTCCAATTTTAATAACGGCGGGATTAAAGACGCCTAAAACACTCAATTCCTTGCGGCTTGGTTTTAATTCAGAACGGCGAATAATTAGTTTCTTTTCCATTTTTGTTACCTTAACGCATACATTTTAAATGAGTGAATGCCCATTTCGGCATCCGCGAATTGTTCGCCAATATCGCTGCCATTTACGACAAGATATATTCGGAAATGGCGATAAGCTGGAGTAAATGTCAATTCATGTTGCCCAATTGTGTTGCCCGACATAACTTTTAATGGGTTAGTATTAATGACCGTTTCGTCGTCTTCAGCATAATAAATTATCTTTACTTCCCACATCGTTTTGACATAGTCATTTTTTTGATTTAGACTAGCAACATCGAGAAGCATTGTCATATCCTGTTCGCTTTCAATTACAAAATTTTTGCTCACGATCCCCCCGAAGCAATATTTTGCTTCTGGGTATTTGTTTTGCTTTAAGTAAACTATATCGCCAGAAACTCGAAGTGCGGCCGGACTTAGCGCGTGGGCAATGCGATCTTCACTAGCCTTAGTGCGATCAGGAATAATCCATTCGTTTTGATTGAAAAAATCGCTAGGATAATAATTTCCGATTAACGAAGCCGGAATAACGTCCAGTTCGTATTTATATGCACTTCCTGAAGACGTTACCACGATCGTTTTTTCCACATAGCGAGAGGCAAAACTCCACACAGTATCATAACTTGCATATTTGACTTTGGCTGCCGAATTATAAGATTCCTGATAAAGTTTTCCTTCAATCATTCGATATATAGTTGCGTTGGAAACGCCACTTAAGTACAAATTAAATGTCGAGACACTGCCGTTTTGATGACTTTGGGCTTCGCTTACATGAGTGCTATTAGAAGAGTTAAAGTAATTTTCAAAAACACGAGTATTTTGATAGAGGTGGTCATCCACTGCCACCATATTTTCTGACGTAGTAATTTGAAAAATATTACTTCCCCATGTCGTTTCGTATAAATCATTAAACTTTGTCGTATCAAGACTCGACCCGCCATAGGTTAGGGTTGTAAGTTCAATCTTTAAACTATCAGGGTTTTCATAACCGCTAAGAACGTCGACAAGAATTTCTTGGTATTTACTTTGATCAATTTTTGATTTCGCGGTCACATAAGTTCTTCCGACATTAATAAACGACAAAACACCTATCTCACTAACGCTTGCGATTTCTGGATATTCAGATGACCAAATAATAGATTGATCTTCAATTGTTGCCGGTAAAACAGAAGCATTCAAAGTAATACTTTGGCTACCTTTGAGTTTAGCGATTACGCCGCCAGATAGACCAGAACCAGTAACTTCGACACGTGTAACGGCTGCCATATTGTTATAAATAGCCAAATGGCCAAGAACTAATTCGGCGGTTTGTCTTTCACCATCAGGTCCTTTGGCCAAAACATGAAAGCTGCATCTTTTCGTCATATTATCGTAAAGCCAACCATTTTCATATCCAGGGTCTGGCGAAGTGCGACGAGTGGAAAACTTATCGGAAAGCATCGAATCGACGACGTTTACGGAAATGAGTCCGGTTGAGCCATCATCGGCCAAAACATAGAAA
>JBAYBO010000063.1:0-4796 GCA_041669225.1 Bacilli bacterium
ATTTCCGTGACGGTGCCAACCGTTGAACGAGGATTATGCGAGGTGGTTTTTTGATCGATGGAAATCGCTGGCGATAATCCTTCAATTGAATCAACGTCTGGCTTATCGACATTACCTAAAAACTGACGGGCATAGCTCGATAAACTTTCAACGTAACGCCGTTGTCCTTCACTATAAATAGTGTCAAAGGCCAACGTTGTTTTACCGCTTCCGGAAAGACCGGTAAAAACAACCAATGCATTCTTTGGTATTTCCAAATCAATGTTTTTAAGGTTGTTCTCGCGAGCCCCTTTGACAAAAATCGTTTTACGTTCCATCTTTTACCTCAAAATAATATTTTATCATTTCTTGCTCGCGCATACTAATAGGAGACAATAAAAACACAAAAATTTTTCCTAGAAAAACAAGTAACTAATATTTATGGAAAAAGGAAATGAATAGATTATAATAATATTGCTTTACATGGCGGGACGTAGCGCAGCTTGGTAGCGCACTACCTTGGGGTGGTAGGGGTCGAGGGTTCAAATCCCTCCGTTCCGACCATTTTTTTATGCAAATTGCAAATTAAAAACCCAACAAATGAACTGATTCATTGGGTTTTTGCACAAATTTAATAAGTCGAGATTACAGTCCAAACTTCTTTATCTTCTCCCAACGTTTCTTGGCATCTTCAGCCGACTTGGCTAAGAGAGCCTCGGCGTTTTCAGGGTTAATATTTGGAAGTTGTGAGAAGCGAGTTTCATTCATAACGAAATCTCTGAACTTGCCAAAATCAGGTTCCTTGCAGTCAAGCGTGAGAGCTGGCAAACCTTTGGCCTCATTGCGAGGATCATAACGGAAGGTTGTGAAGTAACCACATTCGACAGCGGCTTTTTCAGTACGAATCGAGTTAGTCATGCCACCTTTAATACCGTGATTAACACATGGTGAATACGCGATAATGAGCGATGGTCCATCATAATTTTCAGCTTCTTTCAGTGCTTGAATGGCTTTCATTGCGTTAGCGCCAAGAGCAATCTGAGCGACATAGACGTGACCATAGGTCATCGCTTGAAGAGCAAGATTCTTTTTGGCGACGGATTTACCGCTGGCCGTGAATTTTGCGATTGAACCGACTTGCGATGACTTCGATGATTGACCGCCGGTATTAGAATACACCTCGGTATCAAGAACTAAAACGTTAACGTCATCGGTATTGGCAAGAACATGGTCTAAACCACCAAAACCAATATCGTATGCCCAACCGTCACCGCCGACAATCCAAACTGATTTATCAACTAAATCGCGTTTATAATCAAGTACTCGCTTGACGCTTTCATCCTTGCTTGCTTCAACTAAAGTAACGAGTTCAGGAACGATTTTACGGGCTTCATCTCGGTTTTTAATGTTCTCAAGATATTTGCGAGCCACTTCTTTAAGTTGTTCTTCGACTTTATCGCTCTTAAGAGCATCTTCGAGAATCTTTGAAATCAAACCTAATTTGTAGTCAGTGGCAAGACGCATGCCAAAGCCAAATTCAGCATTATCTTCGAATAATGAGTTGGCCCAAGCCACGCCTTCGCCGTTAGCGTCTTTAACAAATGGAGTTAAAGGCGTTGAACCACAGTAAATCGAGGTACAACCAGTCGCGTTAGCGATGAGCATATCACGACCAAATAATTGTGTGGCCAAACGATAATATGGTGTTTCACCGCAACCGGCACAGGCGCCCGATACTTCCATGTAAGGCATCAAGAAACCGACACCTTTAACGGTTGTAAGCGGGAATTTATCACTCTTATAGGAAGTGTGTTTGTAAAGATAATCAGCGCCAACTTCTTGATCGAATTGGCCTCTGGCATCAACCATTTCAAGAGCAATACGGCCGGCTTTATTCGCTAAACACTCAGCCACGCAGACACCGCAGCCCACACAGTTTTGTGTGGAAACTTGAATGCGGAATTTAAGTCCTTTGACACTCGGGCCGACGGCATCGCGAACATCGTTTTTAACGATCTCAGGGGCTTTGGCCAATTCTTCCTCATCAATAAGGAATGGACGAATTGTTGCGTGAGGACAAACAAATGAACAAGTATTGCATTGAATACAATTTTCCTTAATCCAATGTGGAACCTTATCGGCAATACTGCGTTTTTCTTTAAAAGTGATGTTGTTATCCATCGTTCCGTCGAGAAGCTCGTGTTCAGTGAACTTGCTGACCGGAATGGTGTCGCCATCAAGCGAGCCGACGATATCGACGTAATTATCAAAATAATCGTCACCGGTTTTTAAGTTGACGCGCTTGTATGGAAGTTCAATCCATTTTGGATCAACTTTCACTTCACGAAGACCTTGAGTTCCGGCATCGATGGCTTTATTATTCATTTCGACAACTTCCGGACCTTTTTTGCCATAAGCCTTAAGAACGAGTTTTTTCATCCAAGTAACGGCTTCTTCGTATGGCATGATTGTTTGATTAAGATAGAAGAAGCTTGCCTGCAAGATTGTATTGGTATGACGACCGAGACCAACTTCGCTGGCAATCTTATTAGCGTCAATGACATAGAATTTAGCGTTTTTCTTCGCTAATTGATGTTTGACGCGATTTGGTAGCATGGCGACAAGAGCCTCATCATCCATATCGGTGTTGAGCAAGAAGACGCCTTCTTTTTTAAGGTTTTTCAACATGTCGTATTTAACAACATAGGTATCAAGAGAACAGCTGATAAAATCAGCATTACCGATAAAGTAGGTTGAACGAATCGGTGATTTACCAAAACGGAGATGCGAACGAGTAACGCCGCCGGCTTTTCTCGAATCGTATTGGAAATAAGCTTGAGCATGTTGTCCGGTCGCGTCACCAATAATTTTAATCGATGATTTGTTCGCCGAAACTGTACCATCACTTCCCAAACCATAGAACAAGCAGGAAGTGTAGTCATTAATCGTATGGAAGTCTTCATCGATGGTTAATGAGCGATTTGTGACATCATCGACGATGCCAATCGTGAAATCATGGAATGGTTTGCCCTTAAGCATGTCATAGACGGCTTTAACGTCGCGTGGTGAGACATTCTTACTTGAAAGGCCATAACGTCCACCATAGACGGCGATATCGCGTCCTTCTTGACGAAGGGCAGTCACGACATCAAGGTATAAAGGCTCACCAGGGGCGCCGATTTCTTTGGTCCGATCTAAGACGGCGATACGTTTGACGCTATTTGGAATAACACTGACTAAATGTTTGGCAGAGAATGGGCGGTATAAATGAACTTTTACCAAACCGACTTTCGCCCCGCTTTTACGGAGTTGATTGATGACTTCAATTGTTGTTTCGGTTACTGAACCCATCGCAACAATAATATCTTCAGCGTTTTCATCGCCAATATAAGTAAACGGAGCGTAATCACGTCCAGTTAATCTGGTCGCTTCCTTAAAATATTTTTCGGCATATTCTAGAACTTTTGCATAATGGGCGTTTTGCGCCTCGCGACCTTGGAAATAAATGTCTTCGTTTTCAGCACCACCGCGCGTCACGGGATGGGTGTGAGGATTTAAAGCGCGAGCTCTAAATTTTTCAACCTTATCTAACGGAAGAAGCTTTTTCCATTCTGCATCATCAATTAATTCGATGTTCTGAATCTCATGTGAAGTTCTAAAGCCATCAAAGAAATGAAGAACTGGAGCTTCGGCATCAATCGCAATTAAGTGAGCAAGAGGAGCTAAATCAGCAACTTCTTGAACGCTGTGCGAAGACATAATCGTAATACCGGTTTGACGAACAGCATAAATATCCTGATGGTCGCCAAAGATGGATAATGCGCGTGTAGCGATGCTTCTGGCTGAAACATGTAAAACGGCGGGAAGAAGTTCGCCGCACCATTTATAAATGTTAGGAACCATTAAAAGTAGGCCCTGACTGGCGGTATAAGATGAAGCGAATGCTCCGCCTTGCAAAGCACCGTGAACGACAGCAGCAGCTCCGCCTTCGGATTGCATTTCCACAACCTTACACACACTACCAAAAAAGTTAATTTTACCTTGTGAGGCATAAACATCAACTAACTCAGCCATGTTTGAACTCGGAGTAATTGGATAAATACCAGCCACTTCTGTGAAATTATAACTAGCTAATGCAGCCGCCGTGTTACCGTCGACTGATAGAAACGTCTTTTTAATTGCCATAAATTTTCTCCTTAAAAATACCTATTATATTGTATGTGTTTCCGCGTTTTCTTTCAAGGTTATATAAATATAAAAAGGGAAGCCACTTGTGATAGGGCTTCCATTTATTTATTTTTTCGCTTTTTTGCTTTTCCGTTCATTCTGTTCGAGGTTAACAAGTTTTTTTAATACGCGTAAATCCGCGTCGCTTAACTCCGCAGTGCGATTAAAAAGACCGCTACTTTCAAAGACATATTTTTTAAGAACAAAATCGTTGATTGATTCAAATTCAGAAACTTCTTTTTTAGTGACGGCGATACGTGGTTGCCGCGTTTTTTTCTTTTCTTCGGAAAGCTTTAAGACATATTCTTCCATCGCCGGCAGTAAAATGCGGATATCAAAAGTAAAGTCCATGTTGACCAAGGGGTCAAAGTAAGAAAGGGTCCGGTTAATAATATCAGGGAAAAGACCTAATTCTTTGGAAAGGTGTTCCGAAGTTAAATATTTGCGCGGGCTTTTTTTAATGGCGGAAATATACTTTCGCACATTCGTTAGAGTAGGTCCGTTCATAGTTATCTCCTTTTAATTATTATATACTTTCTAAAATAGGATGAACAATAAAGAAAAAACCGCACATTTGTGCGGCTTATTAG
>JBAYBO010000064.1:0-4774 GCA_041669225.1 Bacilli bacterium
ATTAATCTTCCCTCTTCCGACGTAATCAAATATATTACTGAGACAGGCTGGATTGTGTTTCGTCCATCTGGAACCGAACCCAAGTTGAAAATCTACATCTCAGTTCGTGGTGAGACGTCTAAAGCAGTCAATCAATCACTCGAAGGGCTAAAAGCAGCTGTTGATAAACTTATAAAAGACAAAGGATTAATTTAAATGAATGATAAAATGCCATCAATTTCGATTATAAAACTCGCTCCAGTTCTTGTTGAAAAAATATGGGGCGGAACGTGGCTTAAAGAACAATTCGGATATAAGAGTAAAAGTAATAATATCGGCGAAAGCTGGGTAATTTCGGCTCACCCAAGTGGAGATTGCAAGGTTTTGAACGGGTTTTATAAAGGAAAAACTTTGAGTCAACTTTACAATCTTCGTCGTGATTTATTTGCTAATGACGCGCACGAGAAGTTCCCCTTGCTCGTCAAATTAATTGATGCCAAAGAAGATTTGAGTGTGCAAGTTCATCCCAATAACGAATATGCTCAAAAACATGAAGGACAAAGCGGAAAATCTGAGGCCTGGATAATTCTAAATGCCGAGTCAAATGCGAGGATTTTGGTAGGTCATAATGCCCGAACCCATCATGAACTTCAGCAACTCGTTAACGAGCAAAAATGGCGGGATCTATTAAATTATCGAAAATTAGTGAAGGGAGAGATTATTTATATCCCTAGTGGAACTTTACACGCTATTTGCGCAGGCACTTCTTTAATCGAAATCCAACAATCTTCGGATGTTACTTATCGTCTTTATGATTATGATCGCATCGATGACGAAGGAAAAAAACGAGAACTTCACTTGGAAAAGTCGCTTGACGTAATCGATGTTCCAGCCAAGAAACAAAAACAAATATTTATGCCGGAAAATTTTGATTATAATCATTTGAATAAAGTATTGCAGACACCATACTTTCGAATTAACTCACTTATCGTTTACGATGACTATATTTTTACGAACCCCGAACACAAATATTATCTTATCGCCGTTTTGAATGGAGAAGGAAAAATCGGTAGATTAAAAGCCACAAAGGGCAACAGTTTCATTCTTACCTCAAACTCTAAAAAAATTCAATTCCAAGGCGACATGCATCTGATTATTTCTACACTTTAGATGATTTATTTTATCGACTATGTGTAGTTATTTTTATTATTCCTTTTTGATTTATTTTAATTTAGCAGTTAAAATGATGATAATTAAAACAATTTTTAATTAGAAATTGTGGATAATTACCAAAATAATGGGAGCACTGATTATGGCTAAAATAACACTTGAATCGATTGCAAATAAAATGGGGGTTAGCACCGTTGCAGTATTTAAAGCATTAAATAATCAAAAAGGGGTTAGCGAAAAACTTAGAAAGAAAATCAAGGCCTATGCAAAATCGGTTGGTTATGTTAATAAAAGTTCGAAAATTGGCATTACCAAGAAACGATTTCTCTTTTTTATTCGCCAAGATTTTTTCTTAACTCCTTCAGAGCAATTTTATTCGACCATTTTTTACTTTTTAAGCGCCGAGTGCAATTCTGCTAATAGCATTTTGCAAGTAGCTTTTATTGAAGAAGATCAAACGATAAACAAGATTAATGGTGTCATTTCCACCTTCAAACCAGACGGAATATTTTTCGCCGGAGAAGTCGGTGAAAAAATTATTAAGGAATTTTCGGGTCATGATATCCCAACTGTTTTTATTGATTATTATTCGCCGATTTATGCTTGCAACTATATCTTTGTTGATAATTATCAAATGTCGTATATGTTAACAAAATATCTAATTCAAAAAGGCCATCGGCGAATTGGTTTTATCGGTGATATAAGTTCGACAAATTCTATTGCTGATCGCTATTTTGGTTATCTGAAAGCTTTAAAAGAGGAAAAGCTTGTCGTGAATCCAAATTGGCATATAAACGACAATATTGAACGCCGTCCAGAGTTGATTTTGTTTCCTGAAACTGAACAAAAACCGACCGCCTATGTATGTCACTGTGATTCGGCCGCACAAAGACTTTACGCCATGTTAGCGATGAATAATTCACGTGTTCCAGATGACGTTTCAGTTGTTAGCTTTGATAACACAAATCTTTGTGATAGCTTAATGCCCAAATTAACATCAATTGGTTTGCACAAAGATAGTGCTGCCCGTAAAGCCTTCAATGTTATGGCGGAAGCCTTAAAGAGCAAGAAGATTAGCGTCGTTCAAGTTAAGTCGCATCTCGTTGAAAGAAATTCGGTAAAAACCCTCAAAAATAGTTGATTAAAAAGTATTTAGAAGATTAAAAAATAAATTAAACATTGATTAAAAAAAGATTAAAAAATGTGACGTGTTTTTGTCGTTCATGCTATAATATTCGGTAAGGTATTTATGAAACACAAAATTAACCGAATTTTACTGACTCCCGTGTGTGTATTCGCTATTTTAGCTAGCGGGTGTTCACAAGTCAGTTATTTTCCAAAAAATCAAGAAATAATCAAGACAATCGATAAGGTTTCAAATTTCCCAAATATTCCCAGTTCCTATCGTTTCTTTGATTATCGAGATAAGGCCATCGAACTCGATAAGACTTTATTTTCTTTTGCAAAAAGCGATGACGTGCGCATCCCTGTATATATTGAAGATGATAGTTCGACATGGACGCCGATTGGCTACTGGGTCGATCAAGCTCGTGAAACAACAAACTATAATCCAATTGAGAATGGATATTTAAAACGAACATTTGGGTTTCCTTCTTATGTCGGTGATAATCGCGTTTCTAGTGCCGGAAGCGAAGCGATGACGACGATATCATCTGTTTTGGGATCAAGTTTTGCTGGAATTAACAAGCAAACGCAGACATTCGGAGACCACGAGAGAGATTTTGTCGAGATGACATTTGCCAGCTATGATACTGGCAGTAAATTAGTTCATAATGTCGGTTTGCAAGGACAGAGTTTCTGGTATGATATTTTTCCACAAATAATGTTTGCTCGTCTTTATGATTTATACCCAGAAACACCATTTATGCGCGAGATTGTTCTTAATGGAGCAGATCAGTGGCTTGAAGCTCTTCCTTATTTTGTTATTAACGATGAAATCTCCTATGAATTCGTCGGTTTTAATGTTGTTTTAAAATCACCGACTCTAATTGGCGATCACATCGAACCTCCGAATGGAGGATTGGCGTTTTTGTTTTATTCAGCCTATCAAATCACGAAAGATGTTAAATACTTAAATGGAGCCATGCAGGTACTCAACTATTTACAAACTTATCAAAAAAATCCAAATTATGAAGCCTTAACCGATTATGCTCCACTTGTCGCGGCAATTCTCAATCGTGATCATGGAACTAATTACGATCTCGGAAAGTTTATTGACTATATTTTTGATGGCGATTCAGCTTTTAGACCCGGGTGGTCGGTTTTACAAGGAAACTTTGGCAGTTATTCAGTCGATGGACTTGTTGGTCAAGCCGGTGATTATGCTTTTTTGATGAATTCCCTGCATCTTGCGACCGTTTTAGCTCCGATGGTCAAGTATGACTCTCGCTATGCGGCCAGTATTGGTAAATACATTCTAAACTTAGCAAATAATGCCCGCTATTTCTTTCCGCAAAGTCTTTCGCTAAATCACCAATCAATGGATCATTATTTACCATTTGATTTAAAAGGATCGCTCGCATATGAAGGATTCAGAAATAGCTATAATTCGGTAAATGGCTATGCCATGGGCGACGCGACGACCATGTTTGGTCAACCATGTGATTTAAGTATATATAGTTCAGCTTTTATCGGAGGAATGGCGGCACTTGTCGATGAGACGGATGTCGATGGAATTCTTAAGATTAATTTAAATGCTACCGATAGTTTTGGCGATAACGAATATCCGAGTTACTTATTTTACAATCCATTTAGTGAGGATTGCATAATTGTTTTTGAAAGTGGAAGGGAAAAAGTTAATATATTCGATTCGGTTACTAATGGTCTCGTCGCCTCTAATGTTTCAGGGAAAGTTAATCTTCGTGTTCCAGCTCAAAGCGCGAAAGTGATAAGAATTTTGCCTAACAATGACGTTCCAGTTGTTTCAGGCGATGGAAACAGCCTTCTAATTAACGACCGTATTCTCTCACGCTATCAGGCATCTGTTAATTTTGTTGATTTATCAACAAGAGCGGAATTGACCTCCTCTAGCATAATTGCTTTTGAGACATTTTCACCAGTTAATGACGAAGTGGTTAACATGAAAATTCTGTTTGGCGACATCTTAGTTTATGATGGCGAACCGCTATCTGACTTCAGTTATCAAAAAAGCATGTTACCAGACACCGATTACACTTTAAAAGTTGAAATCACAACACGGCAAGGATTAAGTGACTATGCCACTAAACGAGTCGTTTGCCGATAAAAGGAGCAAGCAATGAAAAGAAAAACACTTATTAATATTGCGATGCTTGCCATTCTCGCGGCTTCATGTCATCCAAGCGACACAAGCACTTCTAATACTTCTAATGGCGAACTTCCGTTATGGAATGGGGAAAGCATTGTTTATAGCGCGGAAAACATTTCTCAATTTGGCAGCGCCACGCCTTCAGGCGTCGCTAATTATGATGAGGAAAATAATCAAGCCGTAATTTGGAACACTGATGCCAGTCTTGATAATTATGGCGGCGTCCAAACACCGATGCTTTCGCTTGATTTTTCTAAAGCCGTTATTTTTGAAATGGATGTGATTAGTTGTTATTCGCAATACGTAATTAAATTAGCC
>JBAYBO010000065.1:0-4735 GCA_041669225.1 Bacilli bacterium
CCGTGTTTCGCGATAAGACACGGACAAGATTAACGCCTGCTCCATCAGTTGTTTTATAGCCCGTTACTTGGCGAATTATTTTGCGTTCCATAAATACCTCACTTCTATCATATCTATTATATTCAAATATATTCAAAAGATGACAAGAAATGGGGTTTTACGTCTAATTAAATTGTTGCTTAACACGCGTCGTGGTGCATGTGTTGGTGGCAAACCGAACCAGTCGATTTTAGGTTACCTTCCAAATATGCTTTAGCAACATCCTCAGCTCTACCAGCCGCACCAACGATGACTTCAATATTTTTTTCATTAAACAAATCAATCGCACCGCCACCCATTCCTCCAGAGACAATGACGTTTACTCCTAACTCATGAAGAAAAACAGGTAAGAAGCCGGGACGATGCCCGGGATTAGGAACGGAAACGTGTTTGACGATTTCTTTTCCTTCAGTTTCGTAAACGTTAAAGTTCAAGCAATGTCCAAAGTGTTCCGTGACGTTTTCGCCTTCGCTGGCGATAGCAATTTTTAGCATTTTATTTCCTCCTTAAATGCATTTAATCGTTATAGTGAGTATAAAAACTCAATTGTCTTTAAATAAACTTTCTTAACTTCTCTTCCAGCCAAACAATCAACATCGACAATCGTCAGTCCATCATTAACGGCCTCGATGACTTCTTGGTCGTAAGGGATTTTGCCTAAGAAAGTGATACCTTCTTCTTGGCAATATTTTTCAATCATTTTAGTAATTTCCAGATTGCTGTCGAAGCGATTGACGATAACGGCAATCGGCGTTTCAAACTTATGAGCCGTTTTAATTATCCGTTTCATATCGCTTAAGCCCGATAAAGACGGCTCGGCAACAATTAATACCATATCGACTCCACTGATGGAAGCAATGACTGGGCAGCCAATGCCCGGTGAGCCATCAATAATTGCGATATCAATTTCATCTTTAAATGGCGTAAGTTGTTTTTTTACTTCGCTAACAAGCATTCCCGAAGTGCCGCTACCCATTTTTAGCTGAGCGGTCGAAAAAACGCTGCCACCATCTTTAAACAATTCAAGTTTTCCATCGACATAATCATTAAGAGTAATAGCTTGAACAGGACAAACATAGGCACACACTCCGCAACCTTCGCAAGCATTGAGGTCAATGTCATAATTGTCAGACTCATTAATTGATATAGCACCGAAACGACAACGCTTACGGCACAAGTCACATTTAAGGCATTTAGAAATATCTATACTGGCTTTTGCTAAACCAAAATAGTTTTTTGTTTCAGGTTCATTAATTTGCTTCAAAATCAGATGGAGGTTAGGGGCATCGACATCACAATCGGCATATCCTTGCGCCTTTAATAAACGAATGAAGGCACCAGCGATTGTGGTCTTACCCGTTCCGCCTTTACCACTTAAGATCAAGAGTTGCTTCATTATTCCAACTCCTTTAAAATCTTTGCGGTGATGTCTATGAATAATGATTTATATTCAGGTTTTTCACGCACCAAAATATAACCATTAGAGCTAATTTTTCCGATTTCCTCTTTATAAGAAATTTCAGCAATAATCGGCAGTTTTTGCTCTAAACAATAGGTTTTTGCAGGATTTTTTTCGTCATTCACTTTATTTAAAATAATTGAAAAAGGCTTATGAAAGACCTTAACAAGTTCTTGCACCATCGCCAAATTATGAACTCCAAAAATTGTCGGTTCCGCTACTAAAAGACAATAGTCGGCGTCTTTAATGCTTTCCATAACCATACAGGCGCTTCCCGGCGGACAATCAATAAACACCATCTCTTTTTCGACTTCAACTTTTTCTAAAATCCTTTTGACAATTGGGATACCAGATACTTCACCAGGATTTAGAAATCCACTGATGACGCGAACGCCCTCAGAAGTCCCATCTCGAACCACACCAATTGTTTTATCTTTTTCTTTGATAGCTTTATTCGGACAAACGAGTGAGCAGCCACCACACGAGTGGCATAATTCCTCAAATACCATCAGTTTGTTATTTACATACGCAAGCGCATTGAAACGACAAAAGTCTACGCATTTTCGCGATCCATCACACAAGGCGGGATGGACATAAGGAACTCTAACTTTTACTTCTTCTTCCGTAATATCTTGCGGCTTGAAAAAGAGATGACCATTTGGTTCTTCCACATCGCAATCTAAATAAACTGACTTGGCAATTATTGAAGCCAGGTTAACCGCGACAAAAGTTTTGCCGGTTCCGCCTTTGCCACTCAAAACGGCTATTTTCATAACTTATTGATGACCGTGAAATCCAGCATGTATGCTCGTTAAATCCATTAATTCATTATTAACGAAAGCCTTAATCGTTTCTTCAATTGAAGAAGAAACTGATTTTTTAATTATCAAACCCGATGCTTTTAAAACTTCGGCGGCATTTTCCCCTAAGCGAGGAACAATTAAAACTTTCGCGCCTGTATCAACGATTAACTGAGCTGCCGCTATTCCCGCTCCACCGCGGTTTTCAGCAGCTGTGTTTTTAATGAATTCCTCTGTCTTTTGTTCGACATCGTAAACTAAGAAAAAGGCCGCTCTTCCAAAGGAAGGCGAAACACCGCCATCCATCTTTGGTTGTTCAACAGGTATTACTATTTTCATTTTTTTGTTATCTCCATTATTTTCTTGTGGATAATTTTGCCCAAAGCGGCGATGGCGTCCACATCCGCCATAATAACGTTCATGATCGTCGTAGAGTTGATAGTCTCCGCCTTCTATTCTTAGAATAGAACCATTAACTAAACTGTCGGCGATTTTCTTTCTGGCATCTTGATACAATTTTTGGACCGTTGCTCTAGCAACGCCCATTTTTTCAGCGCATTCTTCCTGCATTAATCCTTCATGATCAATGAGGCGAATGGCTTCGTATTCTTCAACCTTCATAATGACAATTGCTCGCGCTTCGTTTGCGCGATTAAGTTGCCCAAAAACATTGTTGTCGGGTAGGCAACAAACTCTTTTACCTTTCCTTGGTCTTGGCATAATTTATTTGGTATCCGAACTATCTTTAATTTTGCTTTCAATTAAATCTAATTCTCTTTGGAGTTTTTTCTTTTGGGCAACTAGTTCCTCGTTAGAATAACCAACAGGTCCTCTAAAGCTTCCTAGACGACGGCAACCCATACCTGCGCGTCTTGCTTGTCCCATACCCTGGCCATAACCGTATAAGGGGGCGTTAACACCGCTGCACACTCCTAAACCGCGACCGGTCATTGAACCTTGTCCTGTCGGGCCTGTTCCATCTCTTCTTGGCATAATGACACCTCCTTGCATAGTTTTTGGCATATGCTATTTATGTCTATCTTCATTAAACAGTGATTTTTGGCATATGTCAATAACAATTAAAAAAGATAATCTCGCCTCGATTTAGAAACTAGTCTTAATTTCACTATTTAACAGCGCTCATCTGCCGATTTGGTGTCTTGTGAGGAGGAACTACCACTCCGGGTTCTAAGACAAGATTCATACTATTAATCTTGGGAATGCTGACAACAGGTCTTGCTTTAACGCCCCAACCGCTTTTTGTGAATTTTGACCAAGATTAGAGGTTTATAAAAACTTCTCAATGAGAAGGACTAGTCAAATAACAATATGAAACGTATTATTCGTTAACAATAACGGCCTTTGAGCCTTGTTCGGTTTTAGTGACGACGATTTTTGTCGGGATGCTATTTTCAAGTTCCTCGACGTGAGAAATAATACCAACAAGACGATTCGCGGACTCGCCGACTTCAAATAGAGTCTTCTTTGTTTTTTCTAATGCTTCTGCATCTAGAGCGCCGAAGCCTTCATCAATAAACATACTATTTAGTTCCACGCCACCCGCTTGGACCTGAATGACTTCGCTAAAAGAAAGAGCTAAAGCAAGCGAAGCTTGGAAGCTTTCACCACCCGATAAACTGGAGGCGGAACGAACTTTACCGCTGTGCTGATCAACAACACTGACTTCTAATCCCGTCTTTCCACTTTTCTTGTATGACTCTCCGCGGGCGAACACATAACGCCCGTCACTCATGCGATTAAATTTGGGGGAGGCGACATCAAGAATCTTTTGAAATACTTGGGCTTGATAAAATACTTCAAAGTCAATCTTGGTTTGACCGCTGATGTTTCCAGAGGCTGTGGCATAAAGACTTTCAAGTTCAGCGGCAATATTGCTATCTTCGGCACTGGCGGCGACAACTTTTTCGATATCTTTGATTAAACCACTGTTAAATATAATTTTGCTGTGAACTTCGCTGTAGCGGGCAAATGCCTCGTTGCGTTTATTTTCCAAGGCAGAACGTTCATCTTCCAAAACATTAAGGTCAACAATCTTTAATTCATTATGGTTGGCTTTCAAGGCATCTTTTAGACTCTCGTTATTAATGTGACTTTCGATAACGAATTTTTGAATTGTCTGCTGATAATGTTCTAAAGTTTCTTCATTAAGTTGTTTGACTTTGGCTTCGTCAACCGTCGTAAAGGGGGAAGCGGAAAGAATTTTATCAAGAGATTCAAAAGCATTTAGCACATCTTTTTCAAGGCGTTGCAAGTTATCTTTTAAACTCTTAATTGCGCCGTGGAGCCTATCTTGTTTGGTCGATAAAACCTTTGTTTGTTCTAAAGCAAGGTCATACTGTTTATCGATTTTAACAAGATTATTTATTGTCTCGATGAGGCGGGTATTTAATGAATCTTTGCTTCGATCTTTGATGTC
>JBAYBO010000066.1:0-4646 GCA_041669225.1 Bacilli bacterium
AAAATACATTTTTGCATTCCTAAAGCCATCGGCGCGCGTCATCAAACATATGTCAATACGCTCGGTGCCGTGCTTGCGAATAATCGCTATCAAAGCTATCTTGAAGAAGATCGACCCGTTGTTACACCATTGACTCGCGGAAGCAAAGAAGCTAAGGAACGTAAATAGGAGGTCTCATTATGCAAGGATCTGATTTAGACAATTTTGAACCGATTGCCCGGATTGTGGTAATTGGTGTCGGCGGAGCCGGTAATAACGCCGTCAATCGCATGATTGATGAAGATTTAGGCGCTGTTGAATTTTTCGTTGCCAATACCGATCGGCAAACCCTTGCGACTTCCAAAGCGCGCAATCGCATTGTCCTTGGTCCCTCGATTACGGGCGGATTAGGTGCTGGCGGAGAGCCAAGTGTTGGCCGCGAAGCGGCTAATGCCTCAGTCGAAGACATTCGCAAGGTTGTTAAAGGCGCAAATATGGTGTTTATCGCTGCTGGTATGGGCGGAGGCACCGGAACTGGAGCATCACCCGTCGTCGCTCAAGTAGCGCGCGAAGAAGGCGCTTTAACCGTGGCAATTGTCACGCGCCCTTTTACGTTTGAAGGTAAAAGGCGGATTGCTAACTCTGTTGAGGGCCTTAATGAATTAAAAGATGCCGTCGATGCGATTATTATCGTCTCGAATGATAAATTACTGATGGTCAGCGGCACACAGCCGATTTCCGAAGCGTTTGCTGAATCGGATCGTGTTTTAGCTCAATCGGTTAAAACGGTGACTGATTTAATTTTAATGCCGGCAGTAATTAACCTTGATTTTGCTGATGTAAAAAATACTTTAAAAGATTCTGGAATTTCTTTGATTGGTTTCGGTTTAGGTCAAGGACCTAACCGTGCTCAGGAAGCTGCCCAGAACGCAATTAACTCACCTCTTTTAGAGGCGAGCATCAATGGCGCTCGTCGCGCGATTTGTTCGGTGACATGTGGTCCTAACGTCAGTCTTTATGAAGCCCAAGAGGCTGTCGACTTAGTCATTGAAGCCGCCGGCAATAATATCGATGTCAAATTTGGTGTTGCGATTAACAATCAACTGACTGATCAAATTCTTGTCAGCGTTATCGCCAGTGATTTCACTGAAGAGTTTGACTTCACCAGCGTTCCGAATTATTCGCAACAAATTCGTCTTCAGCGCCCTGAAAGCGAAAAACTGAATAATGCGAACGAGATTAAACCAAATAAAGAAGAAAAGGAAGAAGAAGCTGAAGGTGGCGACGCCACCAGTGAAGACTCAATTTTGCCGAGCTTTCTTAAAAACAAACACATTGATTAACAAAAAGAGAAATACGAGAATCATAAGGGCATTACCTTTTGTTTTGAGTTTTTTGCTTGTTATATCGGCCTGTAATCCAAAGCCGACTGATACAAGTTCAGGCTCTGAGCCTGACATTGTCTATGAAGATTATTATAATGACTACTACGATTCTATTGAATCGTGGGAAGACGGAGAAGACCTCCGTGACCAATTAGAAACCCTTGTTAATTATAATGTCACCCTCGTTAATTTTGGCGATAGCGATAATATTTGGGCGGTTAATCAACGTGCGGACGAAACCTTAGAATATTATGACCAGGTCGACATTGTTTATGGTAGTTATCAACCTTTAAAAACATTTACTAACAGCGGAACGAATGGTGGTTGGCAGCGCGAACACGCCTTCGCTCAATCACTCGGCAATTTCGATGTTAGCAACACTCGTCCGGCAGCTGAGAGTGAGTTAGTTATTAAAATGCGTAGTGATTTCCACAATGTATTTGCCTCCGACGGACCCCTTAATGGCTCACGAAACAATCGTAATCTTGGCAATGTTACCGAAGCGATGGGAACTGTTTATCATCCTACCGATACCTATGGTAATCCTTCCGAATGCCGTGCGATTCAAGGCTCAGAAGTGAATATATTTGAACCACCAGCAAAAGATAAAGCAATGCTAGCGCGAGGAATTTTTTACATGGCGACGCGTTTTGCCGATCTTGATGTCATCGAAGGCGTAGCATATGTCAGAAACAAAAATCATGGGATGCTCAGCGATTTACTTGAGTGGTCAGAAAATCCGGTCACACGCCGTGAATATAAACATAATATTGGCGTTTATCACTATCAAAATAATCGAAATCCTTATGTCGACTATCCAGAATTAGTTGATTATGTTTTCGGATCAAAAAAAGATGAGTCAGGTGAACTGCGAACCTTAAGACCATCATACTATGATGTGGTCTTGGATGGCGGTCAAAAAGAGGCTGACGGAATCCATAATCTGTCCATTAAAAATGTTAAGACGAGTTACGAAGTTGGCGATCCTTTTTCAAAGGCGAATGACTTATCTGTTTTTACTGTTCAAAACGATTTGAATGTGAATGCCAATCTCGCCATAGCTGATTTTCAGACAACTTATAATGATTTATATCATTTTATCGACGAAGATATCGGAAAGAAAATTGTTAATGTTTCGTATCAAACTTATAACATAACGTATGAGATTGACATCAAATCAAGTGCTTCATCACAAGCTCTATATAAATATACTTTAACAACCGATGACGCCTTTAAAGACAAAACCGCGCAAGTCACACCTTATTCCATCGTTCTCGGTGGTTTGAATTTCGAATATTACTTACAAAGCGGCTATGTTTCGCGCTTTCAAACAAGTGCGGGCACTGGCCGACAATTTGGAACTGGTGATAATCCGATTCAGAGCATGTATCTTGAAACCAGCCAGTCTTTTAACGTGAGTCAGAAAAATGCCGTCAACGGTATTTATGTCGTGGCCTCGACAAGCAAGACCCCGGGTTCACCAGTTCTTGATGTCAGCATTGGCGATTATTCCTTTACGCAACAAACAATGATTATCGGACCGTCTGGAGAAAACACTCTTTATAGTTTTGAACTTCCAAGCGGAGAAAGCTTAGAAGGAAAGGTGCGAATTACCTTCAGCGGTTTTACAACTGGGGCATTATATTTCAAACAATTTGCAATTAATGCCATTTAATGAGTATTATATTATAATAAAGCTTTGACGAAGACACATCTTTGACAGCTTAGCGAGATAACGATGGTGCAAGGTTATCATTAGTCATAAGACATCCCTTCTGAGCGAGACCTGAAAATGAGTAGGGAATCCGTCCATCCGGCGTTACAGGATAACGAGAGTTATGCAAATATTGTATAAAACTAAGGTGGTACCGCGCGAACAGCGTCCTTAGAAGAGGACGCTTTTATTTTGAAAAGAGGAAGTTTATGGAACTAAAGAAAACACTTTTAATGCCGAGGACAAGCTTTGAGATGAGAGGTAATCTTAATGTCAAAGAACCAATATTTTTGTCGCGGTGGAACGAAGAATATTTATACGAAGAAATGTTAAAAAATAGACAAGGGGCTCCTCAATACGCCCTTCATGATGGTCCTCCTTATGCAAACGGAAACATTCACTGTGGTCACATGCTCAACCGTCTGCTGAAAGATTTTATCGTTCGCTATAAGAATATGTCGGGTTTTAATACGCCCTTTGTTTTTGGCTGGGACACTCATGGTCTTCCGATTGAAAATCAAGTAACTAAACAAGGCGTGAATCGCAAGACGACGCCAATCGTTGAGTTCCGTCAGAAATGCCGCGAATATGCCTTGAAACAAGTAGCGATTCAAAAGGAACAAATTGAACGTTTAGGTGTTGTCGGCGACATTGAAAATCCTTATCTAACGTTGGATAAAAAATATGAAGCCCGCCAAATCGAAGTATTCGCCGAAATGGCTCTTCAGGGTTTGATCTTTAAAGGTTTAAAACCCGTTTATTGGTCGCCTTCAAGTGAATCCGCTTTAGCGGAAGCTGAGATTGAATATTATGATGTCACCTCACCTTCTATCTATGTCAGCTTTAATGTTACTGATGGGAAAGGTGTCTTAGATAAAAGCGATAAACTCGTAATCTGGACGACGACACCCTGGACTTTGCCTGCCAACTTGGCGATTTCTGTTCATCCTCGTTTTGAGTATGGTTTGTATGAGACCAGCAAAGGCCGTTTAGTGCTTTTAAAAGAATTTAAGAACCGCCTTCAAGAAGAATTAGAACTTGGCGAGATGAAATTACTGAAATCGCTTCAGGGACAAGAATTAGATGGAGTTAAAGTAAAACATCCTTTTTATGACCGTGAATCTTTAGTTCTTACTGGTGAACATGTGACCAACGAAGCCGGTACCGGCTTAGTTCATACTGCCCCGGGACACGGCGTGGATGACTACAACGTTTGTCAAAAATATGGTATTGCACCTTACTGCCCGGTCGATGACCGTGGCTTTATGAGTGGTGAAGCCGGAGAAAGACTCGAAGGATTATTTTACGAAAAAGCTAATTCCGTCGTTTTAAATATGCTTAAAGAAAATAATGCCCTTTTGATGGAAGGAGAAAGCCTTCACAGCTATCCGCATGACTGGCGGACAAAGAAACCACTTATTTTTAGGGCTACGCCGCAGTGGTTCTGCTCGATCGAACCGATTCGCGAGAGCCTGATGAATGAAGTTAAAAAAATCCATTGGGTGCCCTCCTGGGGCGAAACGCGCATGCTCAACATGATTAAAGACCGCACCGATTGGTGCATCTCA
>JBAYBO010000067.1:0-4635 GCA_041669225.1 Bacilli bacterium
CATAGCGTTTGAGATTGCGTAAAGCCTTTTCTAGTCCTTGTTTTTGAGCGACAAGAGCTTCTTTTTGTTCGAGGGCTAGTTTTGCTACACGATATTCCATATGCGCGCGTTCGGATGTATGAAAGAGACTTTCAAGTTCTTGATTGTGTTTTAAAATTTCGCCTTCGGTTTGTTTTTGAGCAACTTTTGCCTTTTCTAATAGTTCAAAATTATTAATAACTGTTGCTGCTGCTTTCGCGAGTTTAACTTTGCTTTCGAGTTCCTGTATCGAGCCGCGAGACTTATCCAATTCTTCTTTTTTAACTACTAAGGCGTCATATTTTGTTTTGTTCTCATTATTATACTTCGCGGCCGTCACTTCGCGGGTAGCAATATTTAAGCGTTCGTCTGCTTGTTTTCGATATTCGTCGAGAACTTTACGACGCTCAATATCATTTTGAAGTTCATTTAGAACTAATTCCTTAATCGTTGAATAAAGAACGACGTCATCCTCAAGTTGTTTCTTTAAAATTGTGTCATCACTTTTTAATTGCTTTCGCAGCGTATTAATATTTTCTTCTTGCGTCTTAAGACGAACGAAGGCCGCTCTTTTCATATTATCAAGCTTATCAATGAAATCTTTGATGCTTCCCGTGTTAAGAATCTTACGGAAAATATCCTTTCGTTCGTTGGTGGTAGCATTAATCAGTTTATAGAAGTCGCCTTGAGCAATCATCATCGTCATTTTAAATTGATCGCGGTCAAGAGAGAGAATTTCCTGGAGGCGATTATCAACTTCAGTGATTTTGGTATAGCTTATAACTCCGTTTTCACTTAGTTTCGCGGAAGCGACTTGATTTACCAAAGGGTAATTTCCATCAGCGTTTCGTCTCGCCGATTGGCGCATTTGCTTAGGCAAACGTAGTATTTCGTAATTTATTCCCTGGTATTCAAAGACGAATTCTACCGAAGTTAAGTCAGCAGGTTCGGCGTATTGACAGCGCACATCATCGGTCGTCCGATTATCGCCGCTTAGTTGGCCATAAAGGGCAAAACAAATCGCATCGAAAATGTAAGTTTTACCAGCACCGGTCGGACCAGAAATCAGATAGAGAGAGGATTTTAACTGGGTAAAATCAATTTCATTACGGCCCTTATATGGACCAAAATCATTCATTACGAGTTTAAGAGGTTTCATTATTGCTACCTCCTTCAAGTAAATCACTAACTATTTGCTCTTGGTGTTTGCTCAAGGGACGTCCGTTTTGTTGCTCATAGAAATCGGCAAATAATGTTGTCAACGGAATTTCTTGAACGTCAATTGTTTGCGTGGCGGAGACGCCTTGACCGATAATTCTTTCGTATTCAAGATTTAAAGCGTGTGGAAAGACGCGCTTTAATTTTTCCATCGCATTTTCCACGCTTGTTTCATTTGTTAATATGGCGTAAACATAGTTATCTTTTTCACTCGCATTATTGAGTACGATATCTTCAAGTTTTCCTTTTAAAACCACAACATCGCGAAGTGGTCTAATCGGCATCGTTTCATAAGAGACATTCTTTCCATCAACGCTTACCACCGTATATGATTTTTCGATATTAGCTTCATCGGAGTGATATTTTAGCGGTGAGCCCGGATAACGCATATTGTGGCCGACATTTTGTGGTTTATGAATATGACCTAAAGCCACATAATCAAATCCGTAAAGAGTGCTCGCAGAAATGTTACCGAGTGTCCCAATTGTAATTTCTTCAGAACCACTTCTGCTTAGTTCGCCCTTCGTTGGTAAAACGAGTTGATGAGCAATAAGGACATTAGTTTTCTTGTCATCAATTTTCATTGCTTCGACAAGACCACGCATTGCTGATTCATAATCTTTAAAATCGGTTTCAAGAACACGATTAACATCATGATGATTAAGAAATGGCACAAGATAAAAATTAACATCATCAATCGCGATTGGCGAAAGCGAATTTTTCGCGTCCGTAACGATATGAATACCGCGGTTTTTAAAAAAATTCGAAGCATAGCTTAAGCGATTGCTTGAATCGTGGTTTCCGGGAATCATTAAGACTTGAATTCCTTTATCGGCGAGAGCGGATAAAAACTCATCTAAAATCGTCGTCGCTTCCGCGGAAGGAATGCTCAAATCATAAATATCTCCGGCAATAATGAGACATTTAATATTGTTTTCGTCGAGAAAACGCAGGGTTTGGTTTAGGAAGAAGCGCTGGTCATCGATTAACGAATATCCGCAAATGCGCTTGCCTAAATGGAGATCGGCCAGGTGTAGTATTTTCATGATTATTACTCCTGATAGCTTAGCGGTCCAATGACCGTTAAGATACTCATGATCTAGTGCTTTTGACCTAAATCACAATTACAAATTTCGTCTTTTTTATTATAGCGCATTCGTGCGCGTTTGTCCTGTAAATGTCCTACAAATATGAGAGTATTTCGTTCATAAATCGAGTAACTGCGTTTTCAATTATTACATACGTTTTTTCAGCTTGATCAAAATCAGGATTATCGATTATCCGCAGTTCAAGAATTGAATCCACACCCGGTTTAGCCGATGACAATTTATATTTAAGCGGCGCATCTTTCAGTTGATTTACATATTTCTTTTGGACGTTCTTGTTAACACCTGAAAGCCAAACCTCAAAAGCGTTTTGTTCATGAAGATAAACGATGGCAATCTTTAATTGCTTCTTCTTAAGAGACTCAGACATGATCGCAAAATAAGTCATATCCATGTAGCCAGGATAAAGAGAGGTCAGCAAATAATTAGGGAATTTCTTCGATATGTGTGTCTTAAGAGCGGACATAAAACCCATAATCGTGCGATAGGCTTTCTGAATATGCCCCTTCTTTATCTGCTCGTTGTAGTCAATTATGTCTTTATTCATTACTTGTCCTCTCATTTGCTTTTGTGTTTTTTGTAAGTAGAAAGGTCGGTGTCGCATAGTAAACAGGATCTCGTATGACAGCAGATGGCTGTGCCACAATCCTTACACTCCCACCGTTTCTCTTGGTCAAATAAAAATGAGTCGATACCTTGCTCTTTGATGTGCTTGAGATTTTCAATCATGCTCATTCCATATTTCGTGCTATACCGTTGATCAAGCCGTTTTAATCTTTCGCAAGGGAATTTGCCGCACTCAAAACAAAAACGCACAAGACCTTTTTTCAAAAGTTCACAGTGATTAGCCATGAACGTGCAGTTCTTTGCGCGAGGAACACAACCCGGGCAATACCTGCGATTAAAGCCATGCTTATTTAAATCGTGTTTTGAAAACTGGTAAGCTACGCACAAACCACAATTCATACCACACGGAGCAATTAGTTGCTCATTAAAAAGATATTTTTTATCCATCCTATTTTTTGATTTTGCACCATTATATATTAAGCATATATCATTTTTATGCTAAATACTTTTATGACTTGAGTTCAAAACTATTTTCACACAGTTGTATAATAATGCTATTATAATCTAAATAACCAATATGGATTTCCTCGCTAATTTAGTAATTAACTCGATTTGCATAGCGATACTTATCGTCCTTCTTTTTGTTAATTTAAAAAATATGAAAACTAAAATGTTCACACCGCTTTTTTTGCAACTAATTATTGTTGTTGGAATTATTTTATTCATTGTCGATACTTTAGGTCGAATGGACGGAACCACGAACATCAGCGTTCCGTTTGTAAACAAAATTGGGAATTTCCTTCTTTTTTCCTTCAATCCTGTTTTGGCCATCCTTTGGTTGATTCACGTTCTTTACTATGTTGTTCACGATAAAAAAAGCATCAAGAAATTGGCTTTTCCCTTCATTTTCTTTTTTGCTTCGCATCTAACGCTTGTTATCGCGAATTTATTCTTTGGTTTTTATTACACGATTGATAGTAATAACATCTATACTCGTGGCCCTCTTTATTCGCTTTCTATCCTCTGGGCTGTTTTGCCATTGATAGTTGCTTTTATATTGACGCTTGTTGATCGGCGTCGCATCGACTATCGGAAATTTAAAGCTTTTCTATTCTTTCCTTTAGCGCCCGTTATTGGTACCATCCTATCTTTCTATACCTATGGATATTCAATTGTGCTTCCAACAATGATGGTAGGCATTTTACTTGTCTTCCTCGGTATTCAAAACGATTCGATAAACGCCGATTATTTAACTGGAACGTTTAACCGCCGTTACCTTGAAGATTGCTTAAGAAAAAAGATGGCCGAAAGCAATCCGACTTTTGCCGGCATCATGCTCGACATTGACTCCTATAAAAGAATCAATGACACCTTTGGACATATTGTGGGAGATAGAGCGCTTGTTGATTTTGCTCACATCTTAAGTAAATCGGTAGGTCTAGACGACATTGTTGCTCGTTACGGCGGCGATGAATTTATGATTATCGTCGAGGCAAAAAATCAAGAGCAACTAGAAAAAGTAATCGATAATATCAAGGCAAATATTGAAAGATTTAATGATAAGAAACTTTATCCATTTGCATTGACCGCCAGTATTGGGAAATCCATGTATAAACCGGAAAATAAACAAACAATGGAACAATTTATCAATTGTATTGATGACTTGATGTATAAGGAAAAGAAGAACTGTCGCTCTAACGTAGTTTAGTCTTGGCCGTTCAAGTAC
>JBAYBO010000068.1:0-4629 GCA_041669225.1 Bacilli bacterium
CAAAGTCCAACTTTTATTGACCGCTTAATTAAAAGAAGAACGCAGTTTTTTGAATACGCCATCTTTATGTCTTTTAAAAACGCCAATGATGGTAAACCATGGAATGAGTGGAGTTTAGAGCAAAAAAACTGGGCTAAGGACCGCAAACTCGATTTGTCACCTTATCTTGGTGACATTTGCTACCAACTCTTTCTTCAAGATGTACTCATTAAGCAGTGGACCGCCTTAAAACGAAGAGCCCATAGCTTAAATCTTGAAATTATCGGTGATCTTCCTTTCTATGTTGGTCATGATTCGGTCGACTGCTTTACGAATCAAAATTATTTTTATCTTAATCATCAAGGCTTACCGCAACTTGTTTCCGGCGTCGGTCCCGACTATTTTTCCCTAACCGGCCAAAGATGGGGCAATCCGATTTATAACTTCCCGGCTTTAAAAGAAAGAAACTATGAATTTTTAATTACTAGAATAGTGGACTGCGGCGATATTTATGATTATATTCGTCTTGATCACTTTCGGGCGTTTGATACCTACTATGTAATCGACGCCAAAGAAGAAACCGCCGAACACGGCGAATGGAAACTCGGTCCCTCTTATGATTTCTTTAATGAATTATTTAAAACTTTTGACGCAAAGCGGATTATCGCCGAAGACTTAGGCGATATTCGTCGAGAAGTAATCGATTTAAGAAATTACTATAACTTCCCAGGCATGAATGTCATGCAATTTGAGATATTAAGTAAAGAAAAAATAACAGCCAATCCTCATAATGTCTACTATATCGGCACCCATGATAATGACACCCTTAAGGGCTGGTATTTAAAACTTACTGCCGAGGAACGCAATCAATTACGTCTTATTCTTGCTAAAGAAGGGCTTAAGGGCGATCTTTATGAACAGATGATGGAATATGCCTTAAGGCGTCCTAATACCTTATCAGTCTTGTTTATGGGCGATATTTTAAAACTTAATAATGGGGCCAGGATTAATGTACCAGGCATAATTGATGACTTTAACTGGACTTATCGGTTACAATCTTTAGTGACTTTCGAAGAAAAAATTAAGTATCTTCGTAAGCTGATCAAAGAAAGTAACAGATATAATGATTAAAGTTGGTTTAGTTTCCCTAGGATGTGTTAAAAATCTCGTTGATAGCGAAATTATTTTGGCGATGTTTGACGAATCAGGCTTTGCTCTGGTCAATAATCCCGAACAAGCCGATATTATCGTCATTAATACATGTGGCTTTATCGCTTCGAGCAAAGAAGAAAGCATCGATACCATCTTTGAGATGGCTAAATACAATAAGAAGCTAATCGTTACCGGCTGTCTTGTTCAGCGTTATTATGAACAATTAAAAGAAGCTTTGCCAGAAGCTGATTTACTCGTCAAACTCGACGATTATCCTAAACTACACAAATTAATTGAAGGCTTAATAGATAACGGCGATAAAATCGCTCCCTTTAATCCTCTGCATCGCGTCATTTCCACCGAAAGTTATAGTGCCTATCTTCGCATTTCCGAAGGATGTAATAATCGTTGTTCCTTCTGCGCAATTCCTTTGATTCGTGGACCATTCCGTTCGCGTCCTTATGAGGAAGTGATGCAGGAAGCTAAAATCTTAGCCAATCAAGGCGTTAAGGAACTCGTTATTATTTCCCAGGACACGACTAGATACGGAACCGATTTTGATAATGGACATAATATCGTCACTTTATTAAAAGGTTTACTTGAACTCAAAGAATTCGTTTCCTTTCGACTTTTATATTTGTATCCTGATGAAATTAGCGATGAACTAATTTACTTAGTCCGTGATAATCCGCGGATTGCCGCTTATTTTGATATCCCCCTTCAACATGCTTCCAATAAGATTTTAAAGCGGATGGGAAGACGGGGCACAAAAGAAGAAATGGTGACGCTTATTAGCAAGATTCGTAAAGAAATTCCTCACGTTATTTTACGTTCGACTTATATCGTCGGTTTTCCGGGTGAAAGCGAAGAAGACTTTCAGCAATTAATCGATTTTACTAAAGAGATAAAGTTTAATCACTTAGGCGTTTTTAAGTATTCTAAGGAAGAAGATACGCCTTCTTATGACTTTGAACAACAAATTGACGAAGAAACGATGAAAAAGCGTTACGAGGAAATCATGGAAACGCAAAAGAAGATTTCCTATCGCAATAATTGCGGTTTAGTTGGAAGAGTGATGGATGGGATTATTATTCAGGCGGATGTCGCAAGTAAGACCTACCGCGTCAGAACGTATTTTAACGCTCCCGATGATATTGATGGACACATTACTTTAACCAGCGATAAAAAACTAAATACCGGCGATATCGTTAAGATTAGGATTATTGCTCCTTTTGTCTATGACTTATATTCTGAGCTGATTGAAGACAATTAATCTATTTATAATAGAAGATTTTTGCTTATAATATTTTAAGGAGTTTTACCTTGTATGAATTTTGTTATTATTTCACCTAATTTTCCCGAAACATATTGGAAGTTTGCGGAAGCCTTAAAGAAAAACGGTTTCACGGTTTTAGGAATTGGCGATTCTCCATATCATGAAATTAGCCCGCAATTAAAAAGCGCATTGACGGAATATTATTTTGCCCCGAAGATGGACGACTACGAAGTGCTTTACAAAGCTTTTGCTTATTTAAGTTCGAAATATGGCAAGATCGATTGGGTTGAATCTAATAACGAATACTGGCTAACTAAAGACGCGAAACTTAGAAGCGACTTTAATATTGTCAGTGGCGTTAAAGAAGAAGACATAATTGCCTATAAATCAAAGACAGCAATGAAAGACTTCTTTAAAAAAGCAAAAGTTAAAGTTGCTCGTTACTTAAAAACAAGTGATGTTCTCCTGGCGAAGAAATTCGTTAAAAAAGTTGGTTATCCCTTATTTGCTAAACCCGATATCGGCGTCGGCGCGAACTCGACTTATCGTCTTAACAACGAAGTAGAACTTAATAATTTCTTTCTTAAGAAAGACGTTGGTGATTATATTATCGAAGAATATATTGATGGGACGATTGTTTCCTTTGACGGAATTAGCAATTCGCGGCACGAACCGGTAATTTACGTTCAGCATCTATTTCCGATCGCTAACTATGATGTCGTCACTGATCTTCTCGAAGATTATTACTATTCGCTTTATAAAGTCGACGATGATTTATATAACGCTGGTTGGGCAGTACTTAAGGCCTTTAATGTTTATAAACGTTTTTTCCATTTAGAATTTTTCCGCTTAAATGTCGATAAAAAAGGACTAGGACGGAAAGACGATTTAGTCGCCCTTGAAGTTAACATGCGACCACCGGGAGGCTATACGACCGATATGATTTCGGAGTGTTTGGGGTTTAGTTCCTATCAAGCATACGCCGATGTTGTCGCCTTTGATGAAAATCATCAAGTCGCGAGTGCTTCGCCGCTGATTGTCGCTGAAGTAGCAAGACGCGACAACTTAAAATATGCCCTTAGCAAAGAAGAAATTGTATCTAAATATCAAAGCGCAATTGTTCTTCATGGAAGATATGCTCCAATCATAAGCGTTGGGATGGGTAACGACTATTTCATCGCCAAATTTAAAACCTTCAAAGAAGCCAAGGCTTTTAAGGATGAAGTATTAAAACATCAACTAACTCTTTAAGTTAAGTCGCAAGTACGACATAATATAGGCATTGCCGAGTAGCCAAGTGGTAAGGCACGCGGCTCTGAACCGCGTATGCAAAAGTTCGAACCTTTTCTCGGCAGCCAAAGTCCACAAACGATCGCATGAGCGGTCGTTTTCTTTTGCGTTTAATTGTGACATAAGCCGAAGATTGTATTTTTATGTTACTGGGGTATAATGAATAAGAATTCATTGGAGAAATAAAATAATGAAAATTTCTGACATCGTATATAAAAGCTATGATGAAGTAAAGGACATGCCACGTTTTGATTTTAAAAAGAAAACGCGCAAGCCAAGCATCTTTTTAAAGCCCTTAATGCTTCTTCTTTGCTTACCTGAATATTTACAACGTAAAAGCAAAGTCACCAAGATTAATATGAAAGGTGTTAAGCCACCTTTTTTCATGTTATGTACTCATAACTCTTTTTTTGATTTCAAAGTCGCGACGATGACCTTTTTTCCGAAAGTTGGATGTAATGTGGTGGCGATTGACGGCTTCATTAATCGCGAAGGCTTATTAAGAAACTGCGGCTGTATCGGTAAACGTAAGTTTACAAATGATCCAGAACTCCTTTTTAATATCAAACACATCTTAAAAAACAAAAAAGGCTTTGTTTCAATTTATCCCGAAGCCCGTTATTCGCTGGTTGGCACCCAATCATCTTTACCGGATTCACTTGGCAAGATGGCCAAGATGTTTAATGTTCCGGTCGTTGTGCTAAATAGTCACGGCCATCATATTGCTCAGCCGGTATGGAACTTACGGAAAAGAAAAAACAGAACCGAATCAACCCTTGAACAAATTTTGACGATCGAAGATCTTAAATCACTTTCGATGGATGAGATTAATGAGCGGATTGTGAAGTCTTTCGTCTATGACGATTATAAATGGCAAAAAGAAAATAATGTCCATATCACTGAAGAGTTTAGAGCTGAAGGACTGCATCTTC
>JBAYBO010000069.1:0-4435 GCA_041669225.1 Bacilli bacterium
CAACTAATTTGACCTTTACGTCGTAGACAAAGAAGACGCCGAATCTTTAACAAAATGATGTTGCAATAAGGTTGACCAATTGATGTGCAGCATCTCTTTGTTACGCCTTCATTTATATACGAAGTTAGGGAAAAACGCAAATGTGGTCAACTTCAACGCAACAAAAAATACTAAATTTGCGATTCAATCGAAATAAATGCATTATGTTGCATTGAGATTGTCATCTAACGAGTTAATTAAAAATTAAACTGTAAAATCTGCGGGAAGAAAATCATTAGAATGCCGATAGCGACCATGATTAATCCGCCCACCAAATGGTTGTAACGGGTAATCTTATTAGAAACAACTTTGATCTTCAGTGTCAGCATAACGATTGTAAAAACAACTAAGTCATCGAGCATAAAGAAAAAGATATAGATTAAAACATAGCCAACGCTTGACCAGCCCGCCAAGCCATTAAGAGCTAAAATATTTGCAAACACGAGCGGAAGACCAGCCGAGCAAGCCAGTTCAATAAAGTTAACGATTAAAGCTAAAGCAATAACACCTAGCAAAGCTAGAAATAATCTATTTTGATTAATAATGTTCCTGACGCGATCGATGATTTTTGTTTTTTGTTGTTCGTCGGTCACTTCACAGCCGACATCTTTTTGACGAATATTTTTTATAAACTGGTAGAGATTATATCCGCCGGCCGCTAAAGCGAAAACGCCGACAATGATTCTAAAGGCAAGATTGGCGGCCACTAACACCACCGTATTAATCCATGCCATCATCAAGCCAAAATAGAAAAGGGCTGAAGTTAAAAGAAACACTCCTCCAAGTATAAAAATTCGTTTCCGATCTTTATTCGGGAGCAGCAAAGATATCAAAAATAACAAAACCCACATTGCGCACGGATTAAAACCATCAACAAAACCAAGCGCCATCGCCACCAGACCAAGCGAAATAGTTTTAGGATCAACAATACCAATGAGAGGCAATTCAATGAGGTCCAATTCCGTCGTGTCGATATCTCCATCTTCAATCGCCTCGCCATTAATGATTTTGCTTACGACGTCGACCCATTCATTTTCAGAATATTTTTCAATGTATTTCGGAATGGAATACTCAATCGTGGCATTAAAGCCCGAAAAAGCCTTGCCACCTAAAGCCGTTAAAGGAACACCGACTGAGAAGTTAAAAATATCTGAGACATCTTCAAGAAGATCCATATTAACGCTGAAATTTGGATTAGCTCCACCTTCTTTTAATAATTCATCGGTTAGATAAGTGACTACTTCAACATTGTCGTATTTATCATCTTGCAGAAGCTCATCTAAAAAAACCTTGGCCTCGCTACAATGGGCGCAATTATTACTGAAAAAGAAATGAATCTTTACATCATATGTTATTTCCGCTGCCAGATGAGTCTCGTGCGGACTAAAATTGCCTCCACTCGAGGACAAGAAAAAAACAGAAGCGACGGCCAGTAAGAATTTTTGCCATTTATTAACCATTGATTAAAGCCTCAATTTTCGAGGCCATTTCTTTAAGAGATTTCTCACCGATAAAACGAGCAACTTCGATGCTTTCTTGATATAAAATCAAGACCGGTAATGTTTTCCAAACTTTGTATTCGACTACCGCTTCTTTATCAGTATCATAATCATACTCAATAAATTCAACACTGGGATACTTTTCACGAAGTTCGTGGTAACGTCCAATCATAATCAGACAGGATGGACACCAGACTGCAGAAATAATGACTGCTTTCATAAATTCTTGTCTGCTTTCTTTAACTCCAAAACAAAGCGCTGAAGTTCATTTTTAGTTGTGAGGTGCGATAAGCTAACGCGAAGGCTTGAACTTGCCCGTTGGTTACTATTTGTCAGGGCTAAAACCGCTAATGATTTCTTTGTTTCGCTCGCACAAGCACTATGATTAGAAATATAAATGTCATGACGAGATAAATCACTGATAATTTTTCGGCTAGAATGACCGAGATAACTAAAGTTTAGGATATGAGGCAAACCTTCTTTAGGACTGTTTATCACAATCGAAGGAATTCTGTTTAATAAACCACGAAGATAAATGTTAAGTAATTTAACTTTCACATATTTCCGAGCATGATTCTGATAAGCAAGATATAATGCTTTCCTTAAGGAAAGAATAAGAGGGGTATTAGGGGTTCCCGCCCGATATACAGTTGTGCTACTTCCGCCGTGAAGCTGAGCCGTTAATGACACGCCTTTTCTTTTGACAAGGGCTCCGATGCCTTTGATTCCATAAAACTTGTGGGCCGAAAAAGTAACTAAATCAGCGACGCAGAAAGGTAAGACTTCTTTGCCGACACTCTGCGTCGCATCGCAGTGAAAAAGCGCTTCCCCTTGATGAACAATTTGAGCAATGTCTTCAACCGGCTGACGAATACCGATTTCTGAGTTCACTGAGCCAATCGAAACGAGAGCAACATCGGGTCCCATCAGTTCTTTAAGATGATTTAAATCGACACAGCCATTTTCGTCAAAACGAACATTATTAACGATAAAGCCTTTTCTTTGTAGGACGTTAATTGGGGCAATGACCGAAGAGTGTTCAAAAAGGTTGGTGATAATGCGATTTTTCTTGCCTTTAAGGGATTCGATAACACCTTTGATAGCTAGATTATTAGCTTCAGTCGCACAGCTAGTATAAATAATTTCGTGGTCTTCAAAACCAAGGATATCCAAAATCTGATTGCTCGCTCTTTTAATGGCGCCTTTACTTATTCGTCCAAGTTTATAGATTGAATTTGCATTAGCAAAATATTTAACACTCGCTAAATTAAAATATTCTAGTACTCGTAAATCAGCTTTTGTAGTCGCACTATAATCAAGATAAATCACGATAATTCTCCAAATGTATTTTTAATTATAACACAAATATAATCTATCTTTTTCTATAAAAAAGAGACCCGCTATTAACGAGTCTCAGTTAGTAATATTTATAGTTTTTCTAATACTTCAGGAATCTGATCGAGCCAGTTACCTTTAAATAGTTCAATTAAACCTAAATCGGAAACACTGGAGAGATGAGGATCAATCGGTATTTTTGCCAAGACTTTGAGGTTATATTCTGAAGCTATATCTTCGATATGACTCGCACCGAATATTTGATAATCCTTGCCATTATCAGGGCAGCGGAAATAAGACATGTTTTCGACAATACCGATAATCGGAATGTTCATCATCTGAGCCATCTTCACCGCTTTACTAACAATCATCGATGCCAATTCCTGAGGAGAAGTAACAACAACAATGCCGTCAACCGGTAAAGATTGAAACGTCGTCAAAGCCACATCACCAGTTCCCGGAGGCATATCGATAAACATAAAGTCGATATCTTTCCAAACAACATCCGACCAAAAAGTTTTGACCATATTGCCAATAATCGGACCGCGCCAAATGACAGGATCAGTGACATTATCTAATAATAAGTTAATCGAAATGACATCAATACCTGTTTTAGTTGTTAAAGGAATCACTCCTAAATCATTCGCATAAGCCTTTTCTTTTAAACCAAATAGCTTAGGAATTGAAGGACCGGTAATATCGGCGTCAAGAATCGCAACACTATAATCAAGACGTTTCATCAAAACAGCAAGCATCGAAGTAACGATTGATTTACCGACACCGCCTTTACCGCTGATGACGCCAATAACTTTTTTAACTGAACTATGTTCGTTTAGCTTAGCTGAAAAATCAACGCTTTCTTCTTTTCTTTCATCACACGTTTCACCGCAACTGCCACAATCGTGACTACATTCTTTTTCCATAAATTTATCTCCTAAAAACAAGCGGTTTAATTATACACCAACCACATACAAAATTAATCTAAGATGATAATTAACAAGGAGATAATCACGCATTTGCGTTAAAAAGTTCTCAAAAGGCCATTAATTTACATAAAACTATTCTTCTCCGTAGATAAAATCATTGACTTCATAAGGAACCACTTTGTTAAATTTTGTGTTCAGCGCTTCGACATAAGAACGATTTTCTTCAAAAGCGCTTTCGCTTAAAAAGGGATATTTCACACTACGTACTTTGCTATATCCGCGGTCGGTTTCAATCGCATAATCAACTGCTCGAAGAAGCGTTTGAAATAATCGTAAATCCTTGAGCCGAATTCCTAATGTTAATTCAACAAGATCGAAATCTTCTTCAGTTAGAAGATGATATGGTAGCTTCATATCGATATGAAAGCCATCAATCAATTTATTTTCAAAAAGGATTTTCATCTTTTCAAAATTCATACCATTCGTGTAGATGATGATGGGTTTATTACTAACCTCACGCACTTTTTCTAGATCATCTTTTAAATCATCGATAGAGGCATTTAGAAATTCTCCACCGCTAAAGACAATGTACTCAAACAAATCCTTTTGTCTTATAACATAATTAATGACGTCGCC
>JBAYBO010000070.1:0-4299 GCA_041669225.1 Bacilli bacterium
CCGTTTAAATCAATTTATTGAAGCCACGAACCTTGATATTCGCGATTTCCATAACGCACAATTTTTTAATATCGCGTCTAAATTATTATCTAACACGCGAATAAATTAGATTTTTTACGAATAATAAATAAGTCGCTTAATTGCGACTTTGATTTTTTTGATTTCAATATATTCTTCGGTTATATAGATATATAATGGTAAATATGTTAGAATACGTAATCGTTATTTCAACATAAATAAGTGAGGTAGATTTCGTGGAAGCAATGAAAAAAATAGTTGAAGCTGAACGGCAAGCATCAAGTCTTGTCACGGAAGCTCGCGTTTACAAAACAATGCTGATCAATAAAACAAAAAAAAGAGCTGAGGAGCAAGCGGCTTCTTTGCTTCTTAATGCTGATGTTAGGTGCAAAAACTACGAAGAAGAAACTACCGCTAAAATAGCCGCGATGAAAGAAGAGTTTTCAGTCTCGCTTAAAAAAATCGAAGAAGATATTAATAAGCAAGTTTCAACTAAAAAGGCCAAGTTAATTGAACAATTGATTGTAGAGGTAAAAACCAGTGATCGTTCCAGTTAAGAAGGCTCGTGTCTTTGTTCTTGAAGAACATAAAGATGAACTAATTCGCGCTTTACAAAAAGCGTCACTTTTAATGATTATTCCCAGTTCTTCTTCAAGTGCGGATGTGACGTATGAAAATGCCCTTATGCAAAGAATCAACAAAGCTATTAACGATTTAAATCGTTATGGTAAAAAGAAATCTCTTTTTCAGTATCATGAAGTAACTTACGAAAAGTTCATGCTCGAAGACGAGTTGCAAGTCACTCTACTCGAGAGTGTTGAACGAGATGTCGAAGAATTAAATAATCTCATTTCAATTATTAAAAAAACCGAGGAACTTCATCAAAAATATCTTCCTTTCCGCGAAATTGATATACGCGTCAGCGATTTAAGGAAATCATCTTACACCCGTTACCATGTTGGTCATGTTAAAAATGAGAATTTAGAAAATATTCAAGCCTTTTTTAAAGAAAAGGAAATACCATATCAAACGTTATCCGCATCCGAATATGGTCCGGCGCTCTTTTTTGCTTCGTATTATGAAGAAGATGAAACACTTTTAAGCGAAGTTGAAAGACGCACGTTTTCCGAAGTTGAACTCCCTGAGGTTGATTTATCAATTGGCGAATATGTCGCTAACCTTGAAAAAGATTTAGCCGAGAGTAAAGAAAAAGTCACTGAACTGCAAAGCAATCTCAAACAATTAGCAAAGAACAAAAATCAGCTTGAGTTAATGTATGACCGGATTCAAGCAAAAATTGACCGTAAAAGTATTACTTTTGGTAAAACTGAACGTTCCTTTTATGTTGATGGTTGGGTCAGAGCCGATCAGATTGATCATTTAAATCAAGTCGTAAAAAGCGTCACGACTGAGTTTGACATGGAGCTTAATGAACCGACTGAGGCCGACATACCTCCGACCGCTTTAAAAAATAACAAGTTTGTCACGCAGTTTGAAACAATCACGAACATGTTCGCAGTGCCAAATCACAAAGAAATTGATCCTAATCCAGCGGTTGCTATTTGGTATTGGATTATTTTTGGAATTATGATGGGCGATATTGGTTACGGTTTAGTCATGTTAACTTTGTTTGGCTTAGCTATTAAGCTCATGAAACCAAAGGGAACAATGAAAAACCTTATTACTGTTTTCTTTTATTCAGGAATAACCGCACTAATTGCCGGCATTTTATTTGGAAGCTTTTTTGGTGCGCCTTTTGATTTAGGAGCCCTCATTGGAAATATTTTTTCTCAACAGTGGACAACCGTTATTCTAAATCCGGTTAATGACCCATTAATTATGTTAGGTTTTTCTTTAGTATTTGGCGTTTTCCATATTATTAATGGTCTTGGTTTCAAATTCGCTTTATTGATTAAACGCAAAGATTATCTTGGTGCGATTGCCGACTCCTTGAGCTGGATATTTGTGCTGATTGGTTTATTGTTCGTGGCAGCACAAATGTTCTTGTTCAACGAAATAGCCATCTTGAGTTATATCGGTCTCGCTTTTGCTGGCATCGGTGCCTTACTACTTCTTTTCTTAGCGGGACGCAAAAGTAAAAATATTTTTGGAAAAGTGCTTGGCGGTCTCGGTGCAATTTATAAATCGACCAGTTATGTCAGCGATATTTTATCTTATTCACGTATTCTCGCCCTCAGTCTTTCAACAGCAGTCATCGCTTCAACAATGAATCTTCTTGCCGGGATGATTCAAGGAAGTGTGGTTGGTTTTATTCTATCTATTTTAGTTTATATAGTTGGCCATGTTTTCAACTTTGTGATGGGCATGCTTTCGGCCTATGTTCACGATGGCCGTTTGCAGTATATTGAATTTTTTAACAAGTTTTATGAGGGTGGCGGATATTTATTCGAACCCTTTACCATTCGCTTAAAACAAATCAATGAAATCTCGGATTTACGAGAAGAAAGGAGATAGAATCATGACTTATGGATTAGTTCTATCAATTATTGGTGCAGCATTAGCTGCAGGGTTGGCTGGCATTGGTTCGGCTATCGGTGTTTCAATCGCTGGTCGTGCCGGCACGGGAGTGCTGGCGGAAAAGCCTGACCTATTCGGTCGTATTTTGGTTTTGCAGGCCATGTCCGGAACCCAAGGTATTTATGGCTTCTTGATGGCGGTTTTGATCTTGCAGAAAATAGGTCTTCTTGGTGGGCAAGCGATTGCTTTAGACGATTGGCAAGGTTGGGCCATGTTAGGCGCTGCTCTTCCAATTGGTATCGTCGGCTTAATATCAGGTATTGCCCAAGGCAAGGTTGCCGCAACGTCGATATTAATGACTGGAAAACGTCCTGAAATGATGACCCGCGGTATTACGATGACGGCAATTGTAGAAACTTACGCCATTCTCGCCTTACTCGTTAGCATTCTCATGTATGCTTCGGTCGCCGTTTAGGAGCGAGGACATGTCAATTTACGATAAGATTATCAAAAAAGGACAAACCGAAAGCGACTTAATTCGCAAAGAAGCCGAGCTCGAAGCCAAGACTATTGAGCATTTGATCGTTTCTGAAGCCGAAAAAGAAGCCGCTCTTTTGCTTGCAAAAGCAGAAGATGACAAGCAAAACGCGATTGACCAAGCCGAAGCCCTCGGTGAACTTGAAAAAAGACAAGCGATTTCAGCTTTAAAAAATAAAGTCATCGATGAAATTTTTGCTGCCGTCTTCGCTCATTTTATAGCGCTTGAAGGCGCCGAATTATTATCTTTTAGTATTAAACAAATCCAAAGCGAAGATGTTCACGGGGATGAAATAATGCGTGTAAATGGCCTTGATTATGATCGCTATTTAAAAGCATTATCAAGTCATAAAAGAGCTCAGGTTGTTGAACTTGATTTACTCAATAAAGGATTAGGCAAAGATTATAACCTTAAATTAGAAGATAAATCTTCTAATGAAGAAGATGGTTTCATAATTCTTGGCAAAACGTATGACTTAAATTTCAGCGTTAAACCTTTACTTAGCAACCTTCGAAAACAAAAAGAAAAGGAATTATTCGCAACTCTATTTGGGGAAGAAAAGAAATAATGACAGACTATACTTTCGCTAGCGCACTGCTTAACACGAAATCTGCAAGCCTGCTTAGCAAGCCTCAGTTTCGTGAATTAAAAACCGCCGATGATGAAGGCTATATTTTGAAGCTTCAATCATTTGGCTATGGTCTCGACGACAAAAGCAAAGCAGTGGACGCCATTATTGCTGGCGAAGTATTGAAGTTAAAGGAAGAATTGATCGAAATAATGCCATATGATAATTTGCCATCATTCTTTTTTACAAAATACGATTTAACGAATATTCGCTCTTTATACAAAAAGAAGTTTTTTCAAGCCGAAAACGGACCATTTGAAATAGCTGGGTTTTTAAGTGAGAAAGAATTATCACAAGCGATTATAAAAGATGATTACTATGGACTAATTGAACCTTATAAGCAACTTATTACTAAGGTGGACGAACAATTTTTGCAGGATAGTTTTGAGTTAGTTACTTTCATACAAAAGACCTTTCAAAAATTACTTCATGAGCAAATCTTAAAACGCAAAGATTCATCTTTAGAAAAATACTTTGCAATTTCTACCGACATCAATAATCTTCTATCTCTTTTAAGAGGTCGAAAGATGAAATTAGAAGCACGAATGATTGAAGAAAATCTTTTGGAATTAGGTTCAATTGAAATTAGTGAAATCAAAGACCTTTTATATGTCTCGGATCATGAAATCGTCACTCG
>JBAYBO010000071.1:0-4288 GCA_041669225.1 Bacilli bacterium
AAGAGAAAAACGCAAATGTGGTCAACTTCAACGCAACAAAAAATGCAAAATATGCGAATCGGTCGAAAGTTAAGCGCTAAGTTGCATTGAGATTGTCATCTAACGAACTATAATAACTGACTTATATACGCTTAACTAAATTAACTATTTTCTCACGTATTTTTATTGCTAAAATACAATTAACCAAACAAGGATTATTTAATGAAAAAGACATCGCGTAAAAAGGCATCCGCAATCACTATTGTAACCCTTGTTCTTGCTATTACGATTCTATTTTCAATTGAATTTCGCGGTGATTTCAGTAGTCACATTTTAAAGGCCGAAGAAGTTGAATATAGTCTTATTTTCAACTCGTCAAAAAATCGCTTTATCACCAATTTAAGTGGCGAAGAAATTGACGTGAGTGTGCAAACAGAAAGTGATACTATTCTCAATTTTTCTTATAAGAATATATCAAGTAATAATGAGTCTTGGGGCACGATAGAAAGTGGAGGTTATTTCTTTAATAAAGAACCGATTAATGGTCTAAAATCAATCGCATTTGACTTTGTCGAAGAAGAAACCATCATTTATATGTCATATGGTTGGATTAGTAATTCATATTTTGATTTTTTGTATCAAGATGTCGTTATTGAGACGAGTGTGACTAATTCTTTCTCCTTTGGCTCAACATATCCCAATCTCGTGCAATTATCATGTGCAGAGGCCGCGGTAAGAATTGAGACAATTACCCTCACCTATTCATGTCAGGAATCGACAAGCCCTTATTTCGGCAGCCCTGAATTGACTTACGCCTATCATGAATCTTCTGATTCTTATGAGGTTACCGGATCATCGAATGTTGATATTTATGACGTCATTATTCCAAAAAGGCACCTAGGAAAACCAGTAACAAGAATCGGAGATAATGCCTTTAGACGCGAAACATCCTTTGTGGATTATTACGAGAACATAAGAAGTTTTGATTTTGATGAAACAATTACATATATTGGTGACTACGCATTTTTGTGGGTTATTCGACTAAAAGAAATAACTATTCATGAGAATGTTACATACATTGGCAAGGAAGCTTTCAATGGCTGTATATCTTTAACAATTTTTTCAAAAACAAACGATTTTGTTTCCACCTGGGATCTCAGCTGGAATGCGAACGGTAGGCCGGTTATCTACGGTTTCTTACGAAAAGGAATGTATTCAAATCTCAAATATGCTATTTCCAAACTAAATGATATTGAAGCCGTTTCAATCTATCAATACAATGATAATTTTGTGGAAATTAGTTTCCCGCGTGAAATCGAAAATCTGCCTTTGATTAGAATCGAACGATGGGCATTCTATGCACTAAGTTCATTACGAAAAATATTTGTTCCCTCTTGCATTGAAACAATTGGCAGTTTTGCTTTTAACACTGCTACAATAATTTAGAAGTATATGCTGAGGCACTTTCTAAACCATCAGGTTGGCAAACGTTCAGTATGCCTAGCGGTGTTATATATTACTGGGGCGCGAGCGAAATAGAATAATAATCAACTGGCAGCAAACTTGGTGGTTGATTTATAATTTGATATCCAACTTCTCGATTTGCTGTTCATATGTTTGTATTTGCGCATCGAGATTTAATTCGCGGAACTGATTCATATATAAATGATGATAATGACCCTTGAGATTCATAAGTTGGCAATGGCTGCCATCTTCGATGATTTTTCCGTTGGACATGACAAGAATCCGATCACTATTTACGATGGTTGATAAGCGGTGGGCGATAATAATACTCGTCCGTCCTTGAAGAATTTTTTGCATTGCGGTTTGAATGATGCCTTCGCTTTCGGTGTCAATGCTTGAAGTAGCTTCATCAAGAATTAAGAGACGGGGATTGCGAATTAACGCTCTGGCGAAAGACACTAATTGCTTTTGGCCCCCCGATAGTTGGCTGCCTCCGTCATCTAACTCGGTCAGATAGCCATCCTTTTGTGTCATGATAAAATCATGAACGCCGACAATCTTACAAGCGTGAATGACTTCTTCCATTGTCGCGTTGGTTCTTCCGTAACGAACATTTTCGAAAAAAGTTGTTCTGAAGACGAATGGTGTTTGTTGAACGTAACCGATATTACTCCTTAACCAGCCTACGGACCGGTCTTTATAGTCAATACCATCGATAAGAATGTGGCCCTCACTCGGTTCATAGAAGCGGCAAAGAAGGTTGGCGGTCGTCGATTTACCTGATCCGGTTTCACCGACAATTGCTAAAGAAGTACCTTGTTTAATGTGAAGATTTAAGTTGTGAATTATTTCGGTGCCTTTGATATATGAAAAACTGACATTCTCAAAGACGATATCGCCATTAAGCTCCTCGAAGTTTTCGCTTTTGTTATCAAATAAAGTTCCATACTTCTCAACTACTTCGGGACGATCAACAATGTCAGGTTTGGTTTCAATTAAGGATAAAACCTTTTCAACCTTAGCCTGCGTGTCGATAAATTCATTGGCGACTTCGGTAAATTCCTGAATCGGATTGTAAATTTGCGTTACAAAGCCAATGAATAAGACGAGGGTGGCGATGCCATAAGCATCGTTTGTATCGATTAAGTTTAGATTTGAAGTCATCAGAATAATGATTAAAGCAGTCGTTATTGCCGACACGATTGTGATAATCGGTCTGAAAAAGGCATGGATTTTAAAAGCCTTGCGTCGTTTGTTATAAATATTCATCGTGACTTCATCAGCTTCCTCATACATGCGATCTTCGATATTGAGTGTTTTGATTGTTTTAACACCATTAATGCATTCGACAAGCCACCTGACAAAATTCGAATATGCACTTCTGGCTTTGCGCTGAGCTTTTAATAAAGCACGCTGAAATAATGGTATGACGATAATTAGAATTGGGGCAGTTGATAAAATAATTAATGATAAGATGACATCACGAGAAAACATCGTGATCAAAGTAAAAGCCAACTCCATCGTAATCCAAATAATACGGATAACGCCCCAAGATAAAGTGTCGCTGATGGCCGAAGTGTCGTTTTGCATTCGGGCAATTAGCCAGCCGGATGGAGTCCGATCAAAATAAGAAAAGCTCAATTCTTGAACTCTTCTAAAGGCATCACGTCTTAAAGACGTATTAATGAGCATATCAAAGTAATTAGTAACAAAGAAGGTTACAAAAATACTAACGGACCGAACAATAATTCCCCCTCCGAATAAAAGCGCATAACCAACAAAGGTAAGTGAAAAACGAAGGCCAAAAATCAGTTCGACATTAATCGTCATGGCGGCAATGCTGCCAGGCATAGGTATCGCGGGAATTGATTGAATCGCCGCGGCGTTCATTAAGGGTAAAAAGCTCGAATCATAAAAAGTTGTCAAAAGCATTGATAATGCAAGCACGATTAAAAGAGGCCAGTTTTTAAAGGTGTAGCGGAGCATTTTCTTCCAGACACCTAAATTAATCTTGGTTGGGACTTTTTCTTCTTCGAATGCGAAATTAGCCATCTTATTTCAATTTTGTTTGGATCTCGAAAACGCGTTGATACAAACCTTTCCTTTTGATTAATTGTTCGTGAGTGCCTTGTTCACTGACGGTTCCATCTTCTAACACAATAATTAAGTCCGCGTCTTTGGCGGTGGCGATACGGTGTGTGATAATGAATGTGGTAGTTTCTTCTGAGCGTCTTTTAAGGGCGGTGCGAATGTGAATATCCGTTTCGGTATCAACCGCACTTAAGGAGTCGTCAAAAATTAAGATTGGCGCTTTGTTGATAATAGTCCTTGCGATGGCGAGCCTTTGCCTTTGCCCACCTGAAAGAGTCACACCTTTTTCACCGACTGGTGTTTCATAACCTTGTTCAAAAGTTAAGATATTGTCGTGAATATCGGCGATTCGCGCAGCTTTATACACTTCTTCCTCACTGGCGTTAGGATTGGCAACGCGGATATTACTCATAATTGTTTTTGAAAAAAGAAATGGTTCTTGTAAGACGGTAGCAACATTTTGACGGACGTGTGAACGCGAGATGCTCGTGATATCTTTACCATCGATTAAAATACGTCCCTCAGTCGGATCATAAAGGCGAGTCAAAAGGTAAGCTAAGGTCGATTTTCCGGCTCCGGTTTTACCTAAGACGGCGATTGTCGCTCCCTTTTTAACTTTGAAGTTTACGTTTTGTAAGACTGGCTTGTCGGCATCGTCAAATTGGTAGCCAACATTTTCAAACACGACTTCCCCTTGAATTGTTGGTGTTTCTCCGGTATGAATATCTTCAAGCGGTTCATTTAAGATAATCAT
>JBAYBO010000072.1:0-4083 GCA_041669225.1 Bacilli bacterium
AACAATATTGATTTAGCCAAAAAACTAAAAGTTGCTATGGTCAACGAAGAAATCTCTGCTGTTTTCCAATACATTTATGATGTGGTTTCTAATAAAGTAATTTATGTTGAATTCCTCGCTCGGTGGCGTGATTACAACAGAGTTTATATTCCTCCAAACATCTTTTTGCAAACAACCAAGGAATCCGGACTAACTGACATACTTGATGAATATATTATTGAGCACATCCTGACAGAGTTCAAAAATATAAGAAAAATACTCGGATAGGAAGAAACCAAATTAGAAATTACTATGATGCCTTCTTCATTTCTTAGTCCTCGTTTTGTGAGTTTTTTGAAAAACGAGACAGAAAAATATGATATTTCTCTGAATGAATTAATCATTGAATATCGTTGATTTATCAAATATAACAATTGTGACTGAAGGCGTGGAAACGGTAGAGGAAAGTGAAAATACTCACGAAAATGGATTGTATTTATCAATAGGTGTTTTATCATCATCGACCTTTGGAAATTACCTAATCGCAAAAAACTCTTCACCAAAAGCATTTGTTCTTCTACAATACTAAAAGCGAACTAGAAATCATCACGGAGAAAATATGAAAAAGAATAACCTACTTAGAAAGCTGGCTTTTGCTTCAGCCGATCTCTTCGGCGGAGGCTCTTTTAATATTATTAACTTCCTATATCCAGGTTTTTTGGCTTTAGTAGTTGGCATCAATCCGTTTTGGAGTGGCTTCATTATCTTGACGGCCAGAATTTTCGACGCCATCATCGATCCAATTATTGGATGGATATCTGATCGGACACAATCTAAATTCGGTAAACGCAGAATATATCTGATTGTTTGTTCACCTTTGATTGTCGTCGCAATGTTTTTATTATTTTATCCATTCAATTTTTCAAATATGGCCTTACAAATCATATCCGTTCTGCTCGCCTATTTAATTTTTGTGGCGGTGCAGTCAACGATTATGATTCCCTATTTCTCTCTTTCTAGCGAAATATCAAGAGATTATCAAAACCGGGCCTCCTTTAATTCCTATCGCCTCGGTTTTAGTATTTTCTCTTCAATTATTTGCGTAGCTGTTCCCGGTATCATTGTCGGCGCCTTTGGCGATCAACGACTCGGCTATCAGATTATGAGTCTCAGTTTTGGATTATTTTTTGGAATTAGCATTTTACTAAGTGGTCTTTTTGCCAAAGAAGAAATCAAGAGTCCTGTCGTCAAGACAAAATTATCTTTTAAAGCCCTTTTCGAACCTTTGAAGTTAAAACCTTTTCGCCAGTATCTTCTTATGTTTTTACTTATGCAAATCGCGATGTCGGTTATGAGCGGTCTTTTCTTCTTCTATATTAATTTTTATATTGTTAAAGACTTGACGGCAAGCGGTGGAAGTTCAATGGTTGGTATGATTGCCGCTGCGTTGATGTTTTTGACACAAATTGTCGCTTTACCTGTATATTTAAAAATGATTAAAAAGTATAGCAAAGCTTTTACTTATCGCTTTGGGGCATTTATATGGATTATAGCGGCACTCGGTCTTTTTTTTGTTCCGGCAAACGTAAATCCTATTGTCATTTATATATTTGCCGTCGTTATGGGTTTTGGTATTAGCGCGCCAGGACTCATTCCACATACAATGTTCGGCGATGTCGCTGATGCTGGACAAATTCAGTTTAAAAAACGAATCGAAGGACAAATGAGTGGCTTTTCGAATTTTGTCTCGCAAATTGCTCAAGCTCTTGGTCTTTCTTTTGTTATGGTGATTTTAGGTTTTGCCGGATTTACCGAACAAAATTTGGCTTTGCCTCCACTTGTGTCTCAACCCGATAGCGCCCTCATGGCAATCCGTCTTATCATGGCGCTCGCTCCTTTGATTCTATTAGGTCTTGGTTCTCTGATTTCGCTTTTTTATCACATCGATGCCAACGAACAGCAAAAGATTAAAGAGCAAATTGCTTTTCAAGATGCTGAAGCCCTTAGCGCGGAGTCGCTTTCATAATATATGAAACGCCCAAATCCGTTTTTATGGCTTCCACTTGCCGGAATTTTAAAGATTTCAGCCTATCTTAAGGGAAACCGCTTGATTAATAAAATTAAAATTGAAAAGCCCGCTATCATTTTGTCAAATCACGCCTCATTTAGCGATTATATTTTTGTGACAGCCGCCGTTTATCCTCACCGCATTAATTATATGGCGGCAGCGAAAATGTTTTATGAACCAAAAAGACGTCCTTTTTTAAAATTAGCAAGAGCTATTCCTATTTGCTCTTATCAAGGCGATATAAAAGCAGTAGCTAGTGCGCTAAAAATCTTGAAAAATGGTGGAATTATCGGTATTTTTCCCGAAGGACAAGTTACTTATCATGGTAAGAGCCTCAAATCGCCCTTTGCAATTGCCAAGTTTTTAAAAAAAGCAAAAGTGAATGTTTATGTTGTTCATGATAAAAACGCTTTTCTGATGTCTCCGCCATGGACAAATAAAGTATTTAAAGGCAAAGTTTTTACGACAATGGCCCATCTTTTTACTCCGGAACAGCTTCAAAAGATGGACGAACAAAACATCTATGATGCTGTCGAGCAAAGTCTCAATTTTGATGCTGGGGCATATAATGATGAGCATCGTCATATTTATCGTTTGAATGATATTAGTAATCTTGAAAATCTCATTTATCAATGTCCTGAGTGTGGATTTGAAGGATTAATCAGCCAGAAACACAAACTTATTTGTCCAAAGTGTAATCGCGAACTCGTTTATGATCAATACGGACTTTTAGATGGGCAAAGTGTTTTTAATAACTATGAAAGACAGCGCATAGCCTTAGAAAATACTATTTCCGAAAATCCAAGTTATACGCTCGAAACGCCGGTGAGGCTTGTCCGCTATGAAGGTAAGGGTTTAAAAGAAACCGGACGCGGAGTTATAAGTCTCAACCATGAATTATATATTTATAACGGCACCGACAATGGCGAACAAGTTGAATATCGTTTTCCCACGAAGGGAATCCAATATCTTCCGGTTGATATTGGCGGCGATATTCAAATTTATGATAACTACGAAGTGTATCAGTTTTATATGGATACAAAGTATCTGCCTATTAAATTTTCTATCGTCGGTGAGTATTTTTATCACATTAATAATAAATAGTCTACGCGTACTCGTTAAGCGATCGCGCGTATGCATCCATAAAATATCTACTAATTTGTGGCTTAATATTTGCATAAATTTATTAAAAAAAATTTTGCATTATGTTTTTAATTGTGCAAAAATAAACTACCAACATCTTCATTCTATTATCCAATAAAGCCCTTTGTTGTACAAAAAAAGTAGCAAAGCCACTTGTCAATTAGTTGGAAAACGCTTTCATTTTTGGGTAATTGCTTGATTATGTGTGGTTTGTTAATATGTCTCTATCATTTTAACTTTTAAAGAAAAGGAGGAAAAAAATGAAAAAGATCCTTAAACTCGCTGCTTTATCATTAGCTGTCGTTTCATTGGTTGTCGGCTGTGATGGAAATGGCGAAGGAGTTGATCGTTATACGTATTCAACGTTTGACGTGTCTTCTCCAAAAACATGGAACCCTCATGAATGGGAAACCAACACGGACGCTGTCATTATCGGTTACACGGAAATGGGCCTTTACGATTTCGTTCTTAATGAAGAAAAAATCGGTTACGATATCATTCCCGAAATGGCCGCTGGCGAACCGGTTGACATCTCAGGCACTTTAACGGAAGCCGAAAGAACCCGTTATGGCGTCGGCGAAGGTGATGCTGGTCTTAAATGGCAGATTAACTTGAACCAAGCTGCAAAGTGGGCAGATGGCGAAGTGATTAATGCAGATGACTATGTTTATTCCATGGCTCAACTTCTTAGTCCCGACATTCTAAACAGACGTGCTGATTCATTCTATGCCGGTACATTAACTTTAGGTAATGGCCGTGATCACCGCTACGGCGGTCAACAAGTTTATCTTAATTTGTCGGATGATGGTGAATCGATTGACGGAAAAACGTATTTCTCGATGTTCCAAACTACCGCCTTTGACGGAATGACCGGATATACGATGGTGGAAGAT
>JBAYBO010000073.1:0-4027 GCA_041669225.1 Bacilli bacterium
CGGAAGAGCACGGCGAAACATTTGTGGTGGTAACAGCTGATCATGAAACGGGCGGACTAGAATTTAACGGAGAAACAAAATCAGAAATTGACGACGATATGTTCACAATTAGCGGACATACGGCCACAAACGTCCCTTTTTATATTTATAACACCAGTAATTTGTCCTTTATTAGTGAAGGCGATATTATTGACAACACCGATGTCGCTAAGCTTATACGTGCCATGATTCGTGCTACCTCTTAACAAAATATTTATTATTTTATAAAAAAACTCATCATTAATTTGTCTATATTAGTGCAAGACGATTTCTTTGCAAGGAGACACAATATGAAGATGCATAGCAAATTGATGAGTCTAATCGTTCTTTCCTTAATGCCAGTTGCTTTACTATCTGGCTGTGATGGTCCTTCTTTTGACGGATTAGTTAATCAAACAAAAGTTCATACTGTTGGCTCTAAAGCCAAAATGAACTCTCTTTTAGAAGAAGCAAAAGATGAAAGTGCCAGATCGGATGGCGATTGGGGCTTTTTTAACGGCGACATCACTGCAGCCGCCGAAGATTCGGGTGGCAGCACTCGCGATTATGTTGATACAAATGAACAAGTCGAAGGCGTAAAGGAAGGTGATATTGTTAAAACCGATGGTTTTGATATATTTTATGCCCCCCGTTACCACAATGTTATTCGTGTCGTGTCCGTTGAAGATAACTATGACGTTACTTTGGCACACACTATCGAATTAGAAAATACGTACGTTGAGTCCCTTTACTTATTTGAAAAGTATCTTGTTGTGATTGGTTATACTTTTGAAGAAGAACTTGGCTATGGTGACGAACAAGAAATGTATTATCGATGGTGGTCGCCGACAGGAACGGTCACCGTCATTAATCGGCTAACATATGAAGTTGATTATCGGTTAATTAGTGATAGCTTCTTCATTGATCACCGCGTCATAGATAATAGTATCTTTCTCGTCAGTCATAAGTACCTTTATTACGGTAATGTTGAATATGAATATCGCCCCACTTATAAAGTAACAAAAAACAGCGTGACAGAAGTCGAATATCTTGATTATGATTCAATGTATTACTTTGATGATTCACCGGCGTATGGCATGAACGTTTTAACGGGCATCAAATTATCCGATGACGCCAACGAAATATCATACAACGCTGACGCCTACTTGGGTGCGACGGCAAGTTATAAGCGAATGTATGTAAACCTGAGCGACATGTATTTAGTTGAATCGGTCTATCACTATGAAGACAATTCATATCACACAACCTCGATTATTTCTCAATACTCTCTTGATATTCAAAACGCTAGCAGTTCTTATGTGGCGGCGGTAATCGTCGCCGGTATCTCACTTAATCAGTTTTCTTTAGATGTCTATGATGGTTATTTAAGAGTCGCTACTACTGAACGATCAGCCACTTGGAGCATTTTAGATTTCTTTGGTTGGATGAGCGAAACGAATATTACAAATCATCTCTTTGTTCTTAAGCTAGACGAGGAAAAAGAAACCTTTGACCTTATTGGTCACATAAGCGACGGGCTTGGCAAGCCTAACGAGGAAATAAAGTCAGTTCGCTTTGAAGGAGAAACGGCCTATATCGTGACCTTCTTCCTTACTGATCCCCTTTATGTCATCGACTTATCAAATCCAGTAACACCGTCAATTCAAGGCGAAATTATTCAGGAAGGATTTGATACGTATCAGCATGAATGGGGCGTTGGAAATCTCATTGGTATTGGTTATGATGCTGATGAATTCGGCTCATTAACGGGAATGAAAATAAGCGCATATAACGTTTCTTCTAATGAAGAAGAGACGCTTCAAACATACAATATTTTCTCTTATGACTATACAAGTGAATCAACTTGGTCATATGGATATTCGGAAGCTCTGTATAATCATAAAGCCCTTCTCTTAAGTGTTGAAAAAGGTTATCTCGGTTTTGCGGTTGAAGCCATGGAATATGGCTACATCAATGAGGATTCAGGTAGAGATTGGTACTATCGTTACCATAGTTACTACTATCTGTTTAGAATCGATTTTACTAAAGACAATCCAATCCTCGATCCAATCATTATTCACCATCCTAGCTCTGAAGATTACTATCTTGGCGTTGATCGCGGTGTGATGATTGATGATTATGTATATACGATGTCCGATTATGGAGTAATAACTTATTCACTAATTGACAAGTCAATTGTTGACCCGCCGCTTGTCTTCAATTACTAATAAACAAGCGGGGAAACCCGCTTTTCTTTTATGAAACATATACATTTGTTTACATATTACTAACAATTATTTCTCATGTTTTATTGATGTAATCAATGTAAACATCTATACTTTTGTTAGATATAAATCTTATAGAAAGAGGCAGATGAGCAACTATGTTAACCGATATCGCGATTTGGAAAAACCAGCAAAATCTTGAATCTAGCCTTAAAGAAGAACTAGATGCTTTAGATGAATCAGGGCTCTTTGAAGCTTTTGGCGATGACGTCTCTTTTGGAACAGGTGGAATTCGCGGGATTATGGGCGTGGGCACGAATCGCCTCAATATTTATACAATTCGCAAAGCGACATTAGGTTTTGCCAACTATATAAAGATAAATCTCATCAATCGACCTTATAGTCTACACAATGTTGTAATAGCTTATGATACAAGAAATAATTCACGACTATTCGCTGAAGAAGCCGCTCGCGTTCTTGCCAGTCAAAATATTCACGTCTGGCTCTTTGAGCAATTTCGGCCAACTCCGGAATTATCTTTTGCTGTTCGTTACTTAAGAGCCGATGGAGGAATTGTTATTACCGCCAGTCATAACCCCCCTGAGTATAACGGCTATAAAGTCTATGACGAAAATGGATGTCAGCTAGTTCCCAACAAGGCTGACAAAGTCAGCGAGGCAATCAAAATTGTCACGAATGTGTTCGATTTAAAAGTTGATTCACTAAGTGATTATATTGGTCGTGGTGCAATTAGCGTTTTGGAAAAATATTTTGACGACAAGTATTTAACAGCCGTTCGGTTTGTTTCTTGTCAAAATGTCGATAAAGAGGAATTACGCATCGTTTTTACGCCCCTTCACGGTACGGGCTCGGCCTTTGGGGCAAGCCTCTTGCTTGATAGCGGATACAACGTCTATGCAGTTGATAAGCAAATGATACCGGATGGATATTTTTCGACCGTTAAGTCACCAAACCCCGAAGATCCGCAGGCCTTTGCCTTGGCAACCGAAATCGCTCACAAAGTAAATGCCCATTTATTATTGGCGACTGATCCGGATGCTGATCGTGTCGGTGCTGGAATTTTGATTGGCGATAAATATCATTTCCTCAATGGTAATGAAATGGCCGCCATTATCTTTGATTATTTAATCAAATATGGCGTGAGAATTCGCCAGCCCGTCTTTATATCGACCATCGTTACAAGCGATTTAGTTTTTGAGATGGCTAAGCGTAATAACATTGAATCAATCAGAACTTTAACGGGCTTTAAATTTATTTGTGAGCAGATTGAATATATCAAAAAACAAAATAAGGATTTCTTCTTTGGCTGTGAAGAATCCTATGGTTATTTAGTTAGCGATTTAGTTCGTGATAAAGATGCTTTTCAAGCATGTTTAATAATTGCCGAGATTGCTGCATTCTACCATAATCAAAATAGGAATCTATTAATGGTACTTGACGATATTTATAAAGAATATGGCTATTATCAGGAAGAATTAGTTAATATTAAGTCTCCTGGCATTGATGGAATTAAAAACATTGCCTCTTTTATGGATAATCTAAGGAAAACAAAACTTAAAAAGATTGGAAATGAAGCAATTATTTCGATTGAAGACTATTTGCTAGGCAAGACATTTATTAGCAGCGGAGAAGAAGTTCAAATTAATCTTCCCTCTTCCGACGTAATCAAATATATTACTGAGACAGGCTGGATTGTGTTTCGTCCATCTGGAACCGAACCCAAGTTGAAAATCTACATCTCAGTTCGTGGTGAGACGTCTAAA
>JBAYBO010000074.1:0-3831 GCA_041669225.1 Bacilli bacterium
CATATGTAAAAAATGACTCAACTGCGAACAGCAAGCCCCCGAATTTTTTAGTTGCCCCTATGAATTTATCTAATATTAGATAATTTCAATCAAATTGTGTGATGCTACCTTTTTTAATACTAATTAGCACCCTCGAAAAATATTATAGCACCTCGATTGAAACGGCTGAACAATACAATGATACTAAATATCAATTCTATAAATACTATGTTTGGGTGCCATCATAATAGGAGAATGAAATGACTTTTTCATCACCGGCAAAAGTTTCAAGAAGCCTTAGTGTAAGTGTATTTCCTTTAATTACATTAAATTTTGATTGATTTCCGTCACAATGCCTCTATAAAAACATCGTCATATAAACCGGCAAATAAATAACATCATCTTTTTGTGTTAAATCTTTTGTATGAATGATGTACTTTTTACCAAGCTTGTCTTTGAACTTTATACCAAACTTGTCCAATGATGACGTTGTATAGTTTTTGCCAGACTTAACTTCAACCGGTGATATTTTAGTTGGTTTAGATTGATCTATGATCAGAAAATCTATTTCCATCGTATTTGACCGATTTTGATTATCTGCTCGTGAGTAAAAATATAATTTCTTATTTAAGGCAGTAAACATTTGTGCGACGATATTTTCAAATATCATACCGTTGTTGACTTCAAGTCGATCTTGAATAATGGCTTTTGCTACTTCTTGATGCATTTCATCATTTTCGCTGAATGCTTGGCTCAACAGTAAACCAGTGTCTGCCATGTACATTTTAAGCGTTAATCTGTCACGATTTAAAGATAAACCAAAATTGGGATCTGATGCATTAAAGCATGCATTTGTAATCATGGCTTCATCCAACCATGTAAAAGCATCTTCATAATCTCTAAATCTAGCATCTTTGGATAGTGAACTTAACATAAACTTTTTCTCGTGCTTTGATAATTGACTCGGGATCTCATCAAAGATACTGAGTACTTTATGTTCATATCCTTTTGCATATTTTGAAATATCATTCTTATATAGTTTTAAGATGTCTCTTTTAATTCGATCGACTTTTGTATAATCATTGGTATTTAAAAATTCCATGACTGCTTGAGGCATACCTCCAATCAACAAGTATTGTCTAAAAAGTTTCATAATCGTTGAATGGATTGCACCTAGAGGTTTTAAAGTTTCAAAATGCTTTTTAATAATAGGTATAACATCACCTCTACCAAGTGCCACACAAAATTCTTCGAAATCAAGTGGATACATTTTGATTGCTCTTTCTTCTGAAGGGATTAAAATACTTTCAACATTACGCTTGATGGATAATAAAGAGCCTGTCTCGATATAATCATAGCGGTTGTCATTCACTAGATGTTTTATCAGTTGTCTTGCTTGAGGAAATAGTTGCACTTCATCAAATACAATGAGTGATTGTCTTTCATATAATGTAATCCCAGTGATGGATGTTAGGAAAAAGAAAAAATCATCTAGATTCGATGCGTACTTTTTGAAAAGTGATTTTACTTCATCACTAGCAATACTAAAATCAATCAGTATATATGATTTGTATTCTTTTTTTGCAAAAGCCTCTACAACTGTACTTTTTCCAACACGTCTTGCACCTTCGATCAATAAAGCTGTTTTGCCATTTTCATTTTTCCATGAAAGCAATTTGTCATATATCTTACGCTCTAGCTTCATCAAGATCACCTCTTCCAACGTTATTATACACGCTTTTTGATTTTTTAATAAATTCATTTTGCACGTTTTTTGATTTTTATTGGTTTAATTATTGCACGTTACTAATAATATACTTGTTGTTATGTGTGTGTTTGCATCAATCTAAATGCCTTTAACTCCATATAATCGTGTAAGCAAAAGGGATATCGTGTAAATGGCAGGATAATCGGTAAATCATAAAGTAATCGTGCGCTGTGTTGCGAATCAAAATTTCAATATTCAATCTCTTAAGAAAGAAAAATAATTACTTAAGTTTTGAAAAAGAGAATAAAGGGCGAAAAATCTCTTTTTTTATAAAAAAGGTCTAATACTTTAGGCGATTAATAAATCGCTTGTGTAACAGACCAATGCTCTTCAATTGGTACGGTGAATGGGACTCGAACCCACAAGGTGTTAACCATTAGAACCTGAATCTAACGCGTCTGCCATTTCCGCCATCACCGTGCATTTATTAGTATAAATGATAGAAGCGAATGTGCAACTTTAATTCTTGAGAAAGGCAACGATTTGTTTCATCACCGTTTCATCTTCTTCGGTAATGAGTTGATAGTCGATTTCGTAATCAAGGACCGGGGCCTTGGGGTTATCGATTCCCTTATCTTTCATTACTTGTCTTAAATACTTCTCGGCTTGTTCAGATAAGAAGGGTGAGTGACCGCGATTTTCGACATATAGCACTTCAATATGTTCTTTGTTAACGGCGATTTTTCGAATTTTGTCGATGGCGTCTTTAGGATGAATAATAGTATCGTTTTGGCCATGAACAAACAGCATGGGAATTGTTGCTTTCTTGACCGCTTTGATCCCATTATATGTCGCATAACGGCCGTAGCGCCAAAAGCCATGCATATAAAGGAAGGGGTAAAAGATTTTTAATATGGGGCGATTGCTGACGGCAATCAGTGTCGGCGAAAGAAAACCAGATATCGAGACGACTTTATCAATCCGGTGTTTGTTTATAAGAACACTGTTCATTGCCACAAAGCCTCCCCATGAATGTCCCACCATGTAGCGTTTTAAATCCTTTAAGTCAGTTCTTGATTCGACATAGCGTAAAGCATATTCTAAATCGACTAAGGGTTGGATAATGCTCTTCATCGCTTTTCCCGAACTAAGCATACATCCAGTATAGTCATAAGCGAGGACGAGAAATCCTTCTTGAGCAAGGCGATTGATTTCGGTCGTGTACGCCGTATGACCCGCACCGATTCCGTGAGTAAAAATGACGAGTTCTTTAAATGTCTTAAAATTCTTTTGATAATACAAAAAACCACGCAAAACTTGCTTTTTATCACCAAGAAATTGAATTGGATCACTGGATAGGCCCGGAAAATCTTCGCTTTGTAAGAATCGAAGAGCCGGCGAACCGTCTCCACGTCTATTCAGTACTAATTTGAACATTAGATTAACAACTGCCGAAATGATGATAATCAAGAGGATTAACACAATGCCGGCAATAATAAGTCCTCGGATTGTTTGTGGCATATTACTTTCCCTTAAATATCATACACCATAAACCGCGTAAAAACCTGCGATTCGCCATATGGACGATACCATCGATTGCTCCATTACTTAACATACCCGACATCGTATAACCACGAAGCGGCATCGTCACGGCGCTTTTGATAAACATCTTCCGCGTCGCCTCGATATCTTCGCCTTTCATCTTATCGGCCATTTTGTATAAAACTTTGGTGATGATTTTCCCCACAAGTGTATTTTCAATATCGCTTAGAGTCGAGTTTTTTGTGTAAGGTCTCTGCTTGCGGTTTTTTCTCTTGGGTATTTTGTCTTGTAAGATTTGTTCAAATTGAGCATCGCTAATAGTAAGCGGGTGATTGGGCTGATAGTAAGTCGCTAGATCATCATCGATTAAGTAACTCGCATCTTCACCTTCGACCATCACTTTTTTGCTAAGTCTTATATCGCGCGAGGAAGCACCTACCTCGAAGACATATTCGCCTTTTTCGAGAAGATATTCATGAGTCGTGAGATCAAAAATTTTTAAGTCATCTTGATTAAGACTAATACTCACACGTTTTGTTTCTTGAGGCTCCAACTTTACTTTAGTAAAACCTCTTAGTTCGTGACTTGGTTTATAAACTCCC
>JBAYBO010000075.1:0-3678 GCA_041669225.1 Bacilli bacterium
ATTTTTCGTTCACGCGCGAAATACTTAAGTAATAGCCTTGCCAGTAATCGAGCGTATTCCACATGTAAGGCATGAACACAGTCATGATTTGAATTGGCTCTTCACTGATGAATTCACTGAACGGACATTGCTCATATTCGTAGTCACCATAAAGACCTACACAATCCTCGTTTTTAAGGAAAATGGTTTTTGCGGTTCTCGCTCCTTGATAGGTTGAATAGACATTCGTGTTATAGTTGTCTTCGAGAACAATATATTTGTTGCCATCTTTATAGTAATAATTGGCGTAGCCGATATGAACAAATAGTTTTGTGAATTTGGATGAGTAATTAGGATAGTAATCATTTTCATCGACCTCATAACTATAGTTATAAAGTTCATTCCCTGTGATTGTCTCGTCCGATAATTCGATTTCCATGTTGGCAATGGAAGACCTTTCGATAAATTCGACACCAGGACGAAAATTAAACATCGTGATTACGACCGTTAAACGATAAGATGCCCCATTCGTAAATTGACTACCGATATATCTATTTCCGTGAAGATAGATGGCGTTTTCAGCATCGGCGAATAGGACGACTGAATTATCTGCACTACCTAAACAAACAGCATTAAAAGTAACGAGTTTGCTAAAAGCAACACCCTTGCTATTTAAACGAAGCGACGCCGCATAATCGTGAATTGCTTTAATGTTTGCGACTTCTTCAGACAGTAAAGATAAATCAACATCAATTGCTGTTATGGAAGAGTAACTATGAAGAACAACCTCGGCTTCTCCGACATAAATGGATGGAAAACCGACAATGCGATATGAATTGCCAATGCTGTTTTCGACTTTATTGTACGTGTTTAAATCGACTTTTACATAAATATAGCCAGTGCTATCGACGAAAAGCAGCTTATATCTATTTCCATAGTTTCTTTGTGTCGTTATCGCATCGAGACGCGCTAAGAGCTTACCGGTAAACTCGACTAATTGAGTCGAAGTGCCAACTCCATCATCATCAGCGAAAGATTCGCAGGCAAGCGACAAAACGCGTATTGCCTCGATTGATAAACTATCTGGTTCAGTCGTGGTACCATCGGAAGAAGAATCGCTCGATGTGTCATCCGATGTGTCGCTACTAATGTCACTTGATGTGCCAGCGCTTGTATCGGTGGTCGTATCAGGTGAAGATTCACTAGTAGTGTCACTATCCGTGTCGTTTGAAGTATCAGTTATGCTTGGCGTTCCACAAGAAGATAGCAGGACAGTCAAGGCGATCGTGAGTAGTTTAATATTTTTAAGTTCCATGATTTGCACCCTTCGTGAAAGTATACTATGCATTTCTTAAAATTTCACCTTTAAAAATCATCGTGTAGCTTTTAAATTTTTTTGAAGCGATTTTGTTTACTTTACATGTGTAAAATAAGTAAAATGTATTTACGTTCAATAGGAGAAAATAAACATGAACAACTACTTTGCCTTCATGCGAGGCACAAATGAAATGGATCGTCTACGCCGTTTTAATGTCATTATGGGATTTTTACATCTCATCCAAGCCATTGCGATGGTTATTCTTGCGGGCACGGTTATTCAGAAAATCGCTGAATTTCAACCCAATATTGTGCAATTCTATATTGCATACGACCCACTTCAACAAGCACTGGTTGTTGAATCAAAGTATCTTTTTGCTCTTCCGTTTGGTGTTTTAGTATCCGTTTTCTTATTTATTTCCGCTGGCGCGCATGCTCTTATTTCCCTTCCTAATCCAACATACCGGATTTATGAAAGTGATTTAGGCAAAGGTATCAATCGTTTCCGTTGGTTTGAATATGCTTTAAGCAGCTCGGTCATGATTGTCTTGATTGCCACCTTATTTGGAGTAAAAGATATTGCATCTTTAATTCTTATCTTTGTTGTTAACGCTACGATGAACTTGTTTGGTCTTGTTATGGAACAACTAAATGTTGGCGCGGACAAGAAAAATCTTAAATGGGGGCCATTTGTTTGGGGTTCAATCGCTGGCATCGCTCCATGGGTTGTTATTCTCATTTATATGTTTGGCACCGGGAACCTTGGCCAAATCCCGTGGTTTGTGTGGGCTATCGTCGGCACATATTTTGTCGCCTTTAACACTTTCCCGGTTAACATGATTCTTCAATATCTTAAGGTCGGTAAATGGTCAAACTATCTTTATGGAGAAAGAGTTTATATCATTCTTTCGTTAGTTGCCAAGAGCGTTCTCGCCTGGCTCGTTTTGTTCGGCGCGATGCAACCTTCCTAATTCTTAAATTTCGTTAAACCAGCAATTTATGCTAAAATAGCATCACGATTTTTTATGTGATGCTATTTATTATTAAAAACGAATAACCAAGGAGGACAATGAATGAAGGTAGGAATAATTTTTACATCAAATAAGACCAACGAAAAACGCTACCCGTTACACATTAAGCACCTTAAAGAACTTGAACCCGAGCATTTAAATAAACTAATTTTTGAGGAAGGATATCCCGGAATCGAAAGCTTAGATAGCAAATTTATTACTATTCGTAAGCGTGAAGATGTTTTTAAGGAGGCCGATTTAGTCATTCTTCCTAAACCTGTCAACGCCGATTACAAATACTTTAAAGAGGGACAAATCGTGTGGGGTTGGCCGCATTGCGTGCAAACACCGAGCATTGTTGATTTAGCAATTAAAAAACACCTCACTCTTATTGCCTGGGAACATATGTTTGATTGGGACGAAAATGAAAAAGGCGGTCACATCTTTCATCGCAATAACGAACTCGCTGGTTACGCTTCCGTAATTCACGGTTTGACCCTTGCTGGCATGACCGCTGGTTCTTATGGCAATAATAAAAAAGTTGCTGTTATCGGTTATGGGGCAACAGGCAAAGGGGCGATTAAAGCTTTGCTTGGAATGGGTGCTAGCGAAGTCAGTGTCTATTCAAGAAGAAGTCGTTCACAAATAAAAAGCGACGACGAAAGACTTGCTTTTAAAAAATACAAAGCGACTGATCATCTTGTGATGATGGAAGATAAACCATCGGTAGAAGAATTGTCACAATACGATATTGTTGTTAACTGCATATTACAAAATCCTTTAAAACCGAAAATGTTTATGACGACTGATGATGCTAAGAAGATTAATAAAATAACATTGATAATTGATGTTAGTTGTGACGAGAATATGGGCTTTGAATTTGCAAGGCCGACGACGTTTGACAAACCGATTTTTCGTGTTGGCAAAGTTGTTTATTATGGAGTTAATCATAGTCCGAGCTTCTTTTTTGAAGCAGCTTCCTTTGAAATTAGTAAAGCACTATTAAATTATTTGAAACACATACTGGAAAAGGGAAGTTATCGCGGGAATCACGTATTGGAAAAAGCGGTGGACATTGAACAAGGAATTATCTTAAATAAGAATATTATTACTTTTCAAAAACGTCTTGAAAAATATCCGCACCAGCGTATATCGATAACAACCAAATAAGACAAATTGGCACCATACAACATAGTGCCAATTTATTATTTATTAAGCTATTAAGATTCTAATTGTCGCGGATGTCGCACTGACATTAACGAACTGAATCGTATAGCCTAAAGCATTGCCGTTATTGAGCAAGGTGTTGTTTTTGAAAAACTGTGAGCCATAGCTAGCCATCGAGAATGTTTTGCCGGTCGTAAATAAGTCG
>JBAYBO010000076.1:0-3592 GCA_041669225.1 Bacilli bacterium
TATTGATATAATTATTAAGCGATTATGAGGTAAGTATATGATTGAACTTAAAGGAATAACAAAAGACTATGTCAGTAGTGACAATGTCACCCGTGCTTTAAGAGGCATTGATTTAAACTTTCGCAAGTGTGAATTTGTCTCGGTATTAGGCGCTTCTGGATGTGGCAAGACGACGATGTTAAATATCATCGGAGGACTTGACCGTTACACTGAAGGCGACCTACTCATCAACGGACGTTCTACCAAGCAGTATAAAGGTAGTGACTGGGACGCTTATCGCAACCGTTCAATTGGATTTGTATTTCAAAGTTATAACCTCATTAATCATATTTCGGTTCTCGCTAACGTTGAACTCGCGCTAACGCTTTCCGGCGTTTCCGCCAAAGAACGAAAGGCCCGGGCGACCGAGGCATTGATTCGCGTTGGTCTAGAAGATAAGTTAACGAAAAAACCAAATCAATTAAGTAACGGCCAGATGCAAAGAGTTGCGATCGCCAGAGCCTTGATTAATGATCCGGAAATTGTTTTAGCTGATGAGCCGACCGGGGCCCTTGATAGTGTGACTTCCGTGCAAATCATGGAGATTTTAAAAGAAATCGCCAAGGATCGCTTAGTTATTATGGTTACTCATAATCCTGATTTAGCTGAAGAATATTCAACGCGCATCATAAGATTAAATGACGGGCTGGTTATTGATGATAATTTTCCTTTTGATGGAAAAAGTCCTACGCCATGCGATGCGAAGAATATCGAAAAAAATAAAGATTTCAAGAAGAAAACCTCAATGTCATTTTTTACGGCTTTCATGCTTTCGCTTAGAAATTTGGCGACGAAGAAATCCCGAACGGTTTTAACGGCATTTGCAGGTTCGATTGGTATTATTGGAATAGCTCTTATTTTATCTTTATCCTCCGGCTTTAGTGACTATATTTATCAAGTCCAAGTCGACACATTATCAACATATCCAATAACGATTGAAAGGCAAACAATGGATTTTTGGGCACTTATGAGAAATGTTAGAGACGGAAATGAAGGGATTGAAGAATATCCGGATACGGAAACAATATCTGCCAATCCTATCACCTCAACATTTGTATCGACAATCGGTCAGGAGGCACACGAAAATAATTTGGGGAGTTTTAAGACTCATCTCGAAACCGAAGAATTTATCGATCAATATAGCGCTGACTATTCAGCAATTCAATATTCATATGATATTAATTTCCGGATTTATTCAACGACTTATGATGAGACATCAAACAATATATTATTGCCTCTTCAATTCCCCTCTGAATTCGATCTAGAAAATTATTTAAATGTTAGGTCGATTTATAAGGAAATGTTGAATAATGTTCAGTTAATTGAGTCGCAGTATGAATTGCTTAAAGGAGAATATATTGACCCCAATGATCCTGAAGATAATCATAAAGTGGCAATTATCCTCGATGAGTATAATCGTATTCCTGATTACGTTCTGGCTAGTCTTGGGCTTGTCGAAATTCCTCAATTGTTAAGTGGGACGTCTAATTATTCAATCACCTTTGATGACATGATGGATCTTCGTTTAAAAATGCCGTTGACGGCAGAACTTTATGACGATGTCGATAGTGATGGTGATTATGAAGGCATTAGAAATAATCCTGCTTTAATGAAGGACGTACTTGATAACGCGATTGAACTGGAGGTTGGGGCAATCTTACGAGCCCGCCCCGATATAAGTGCTACTTCCTTTACAGGAAACATTGGATATCAAAGTTCATTAACTAACGAAATTATCGAAAGGACGAATCAAACTGATGTTGTAATAGCTCAACAAGCTAATGAAAACATTGATATTACGACTGGAAACGCATTTGCTGGCGAAGACACAATTGATGATCGCTATTCACAGTTTGGTGTCTGTGATTTAGATAATCCAGAAGCTATATATATTTATCCGGTAAGTTTTGAAGCAAAAGACCGCTTAGTGGCAATGATTGATGATTATAATGAAGAAAAAAGTGAAGATAATAAAATTAAATATACTGATTTTGTCGCCATTTTAATGTCGTCGGTTACCCTTATTATTAACGCAATCACAATTATTCTTATCGCTTTTGTGTCAATATCTCTTGTCGTATCGTCAATAATGATAGGCATTATTACATACATATCAGTTCTTGAACGAACTAAAGAAATTGGTATTTTGCGAAGTATTGGTGCGCGGAAGCGAGACATATCACGGGTATTTAATGCCGAAACACTAATAATCGGTGGGTTTGCTGGTGCTCTTGGAGTTGGCATTGCCGCCATCTTAAACTGGCCAGTTAATCTAATAATTAACCACTATGTTGATGTCGGAACGATTTCAGTTCTTCCTTGGTATGCTGTCTTTCTCTTAATTGCTATTTCCATGGTTCTGACATTGACCGCTGGCTTGATTCCTTCACGAATTGCTTCAAATAAAGATCCTGTCATCGCCTTAAGAACCGATTAATTATATGAAACTCTTATCACATCTATTTGATGATCAGTATGACTTTAATGGCATTATAAAAGCTCGCAAAATAGTTCGTGCAATTGTTTTAGACGAACAAAATCGTATTGCCTTAACCAAGATAAACAATAATGATAAATTTGGTCTTCGTGATTATTATGAACTTCCCGGTGGTGGTGTTCAAAAAGGCGAGACGCTCATTGAAGCTTTAAGACGCGAAATGGAAGAAGAAATTGGTTGTCACATCGAAAACATTAAAGAAATTGGCAAAGTAATCGATTACTATAATCTCATTCAAAGAGAAAACCATAATTACTTCTATTTGGTAAAAGTCAAAGATCGTGTTCCCAGCCGCCTTGAACCCGAAGAAATTGAACGGATTGAGGCGATTGTATGGGTTAGGATTGATGAAGCCATTCGTTTATACGAAAAGATGCAAAATGTCTTAGTTGGTAAACTCGTTAAACAAAGGGAGTTGCCAATCTTAGTTAAAGCACAAAAAATGATTAATATTCTTTGACAACTTTGGATAGTATAGATATCATTATTTAGCGTAGTCACCTGGCGATCGTGGTGAAGTGGTTAACACATCTGGCTGTGAACCAGACATTCGTGGTTTCGATTCCCATCGTTCGCCCCAAACAGCAAAAAACCCCGATAAAACGGGGCTTTTCTTTTTTTACGTATCAAATTCGTATCATTTCGTACAAATAGCAAAAATTATACATCGATCAAGTTAGCAATTTTCTTTTCTGCACCCTCTCCATGGTGGACTACGGACGTCTCTGAATTTCGTATTCCAACTGGAAAACAAGCTTGTCTCCAATTCTAGATATGCATAATCGCGAGATTGTATCATTCAATCTATCAAGAAATCCTAACTTTGATCAGACACGAGGCATGTTAAGAAAAACGTTTGAAAAGTATGGCAACCTGCAGAGTTTAATCTTGCATAGTAATCAAGGGTGGCAATATCAAATGTCCCATTATCGTTAACAGCTAAAACGACGAGGGATTCAACAATCGATATCTAGAAAAGGAAACTGCCTTGATAATTCACCGACCGAGAATTTCTTTGGCAGGTTGAAACAAGAAATATGGAACAACAACAAGCAA
>JBAYBO010000077.1:0-3500 GCA_041669225.1 Bacilli bacterium
AAGAGGTCGAAAGATGAAATTAGAAGCACGAATGATTGAAGAAAATCTTTTGGAATTAGGTTCAATTGAAATTAGTGAAATCAAAGACCTTTTATATGTCTCGGATCATGAAATCGTCACTCGTTTTTCAACTCTTTATATGGCACGTTTTTGTGAACCATTAGAACGCTATTTTGAAAGCGGTGATTTTGCCACTCTTGAACATTCACTTTTGACAATCCTTCTTGATGAACTATCTATGGATGCTATTGATATTAAATCAAGCGCAGCCATTATTATGTATATTATTCGCAAACAAATTGAAATTATCGACATACGCCGTCTTTATCTTAATCGCGACGCAAAGTTGATGGTGGAAGCAACATGAATAAACGGGTAGTAGCGATTGCTAGAAGTGAGAACGTTTTCTTGTTTCGCAGTTTAGGATTTCAAACTTTCGTCATTAATGACGAAGAAATGATGAAACAAGCGATGGAAAAAATTGCTGCTGAAGCGCAAATTATCGTTATTGACGAAGAAATGCAGACGATGATTGGTGATTATCGGAGGCGATTAAGCGAAAAAGCATTTCCAATTATATTAGCGCTTCCGATTGATAAAGAAGCGATTGGACAAGGCTTAGAAAAACTTCGCGCCGATGTCGAAAAAGCCATTGGCCTAAAGTTATTCTAGAAAGGAAGTTATTATGGAAAAAATTGGTACGATTACAAAAGTTTCTGGCCCATTAGTTGTGGCTTCGGGCATGGAAAATGTCCAAGTTTATGACGTGGTTCGCGTTTCGAATAAAAAGTTAATTGGCGAAGTTATTGAACTTCGTGGTGATTTGGCTTCGATTCAAGTTTATGAAGAGACGGCTGGTATCGGTCCTGGCGAGCCTGTTTACTATACGAATAAACCACTATCTGCTGAATTAGGTCCGGGTCTTATCGAATCTATTTTTGATGGTATTCAGCGGCCGCTAACGGACATTTATGACATGTATGGCCCTCATATTCCTTTGGGAATCGATCTTCCGCGCTTAAACCGCGAGAAAGAATGGAATTTTGTGCCTGTCCACGAACTTAATAAGCAAGTTAGTGGGGGCGTTATTTTGGGCACAGTCGAAGAAACGCCTGTCGTTACTCATAAAATTATGGTTCCTCCTAATGTTTCTGGAAAACTAGTTTGGCTTCATAAAGGCAAAGCAAAAGTGACTGATGTAGTTGCTAAAATAATAGATAAAAATAATCAAACCATTGAACTTACAATGATTCAATATTGGCCGGTTCGTAAAAAACGTCCTTACATAAATAAGCTTGCCCCAAATAAAATTATGGTTACCGGACAGCGCGTCATTGATGCCTTATTTCCTGTTTCGATCGGCGGAATTGCTGCAATTCCCGGTCCTTTTGGTTCGGGAAAGACCGTTGTTCAACATCAGTTAGCCAAATGGGCAGATGCCGATATCATCATTTATGTTGGTTGTGGCGAACGCGGTAACGAGATGACTGATGTCTTGATGGAATTCCCACGTCTTAAAGATCCAAAGACCGGCGAATCACTGATGAAACGTACTGTCTTAATTGCCAACACATCGAACATGCCGGTTGCGGCTCGTGAAGCTTCAATCTATACCGGAATTACCATCGCAGAATATTATCGCGATATGGGTTATAAAGTCGCAATTATGGCTGATTCAACCTCACGCTGGGCGGAAGCGTTGCGCGAAATGTCTTCACGCCTTGAAGAAATGCCTGGCGAAGAAGGTTATCCCGCTTATTTATCAAGTCGTCTTGCTGAATTCTATGAAAGAGCTGGTTATGTCGCTTGCTTAGGCGATAAAAAACGCGAAGGGGCAATTACGGCGATTGGTGCTGTTTCTCCTCCTGGAGGCGACACATCCGAACCAGTCTCACAAGCTACTTTACGGATTGTAAAAGTATTTTGGGGTCTTTCCGCTCAGCTGGCATATCGTCGCCATTTTCCAGCGATTGATTGGATAAAAAGTTACAGTTTATATGAAGACGTTTTACATTTAGATATCAATGCTCATCATCATAAAGATTGGAGCAAAATTATTCGGCGCGTGCAAATTCTTCTTCAGGAAGAAGCATCTCTTCAAGAAATTGTTCGTCTCGTCGGAATTGATTCACTTTCTAAAGTAGATCGCGTTAAACTTTTAGCCTCACAGATGATACGCGAAGATTTTTTACATCAAAACGCGTATCACGAAGTTGATACTTATTCTTCGATTGATAAACAATATCTAATGCTTAAAATAATTTTGCTTTGGTTTGACTCGGCGAATAAAGCATTGGAAAATCACAAAGCCTATAGTGAAATCGAAAAGATGAAGACGCCAGAGCGAATTGGAAGAATTAAATATGTTCGTGAAGGCGACGTGCCAAACGAATACGAAAGCATTAAACAAGCGATGGAAAAAGAATTTTCATCACTTAGAGAGGAGTAAGTATGGCAATCAAACAATATAAAACAATTCAAGAAGTTGTTGGGCCACTCATGCTCGTCGAAAAAGTTAAGGATGTTAAATACGATGAATTAGTTGAAATTAGACTCGCTAATGGCGAGACGCGTTTAGGCAAGGTTTTGGAAATTAATGAAGATAAAGCACTCGTTCAATTATTTGAATCGAGTCAAGGGATGAAAATCGATGATGCCAAGGCTATTTTTTTAGGTCACGGCATTGAACTTGGCTTATCTCCAGAAATTCTTGGACGTGTTTTTGATGGTCTTGGACGGCCAATTGACGACAAAGGACCAGTTGTGGCCGATACCCGTTTAGATATTAATGGTTCGGCTCTAAATCCGGTTGCTCGCGATTATCCCTCGGAGTTTATTCAAACTGGCATTTCCGCCATCGATGGATTAAATACGCTTGTCCGCGGTCAAAAACTTCCTATCTTTTCTGGTTCGGGACTTCCACATTCTAAATTGGCGGCTCAGATTGCTCGACAAGCTCGCGTTCTTGGCAAATCCGAAAAATTCGCTGTTGTCTTTGCCGCTATTGGCATTACCTTCGAAGAAGCCGATTATTTTATTGAAGATTTCCGTAAATCGGGAGCAATTGAAAGAACTGTTATGTTTGTTAATCTTGCTAACGATCCGGCAATTGAACGTATTGCCACGCCACGGATGGCAATTACAGCCGCCGAATATTTGGCCTATCAACTTAATATGCATGTCTTAGTTATTTTAACTGATATCACTAACTACGCCGAAGCACTTCGGGAAATTTCTTCAGCCCGCAAAGAAGTTCCTGGACGCCGTGGGTATCCGGGATATCTATATACTGACCTCGCCTCGTTATTTGAAAGAGCCGGGCGAATTAAAGGTATCAAAGGTTCTATCACGCAGCTTCCTATTTTAACAATGCCGGAAGACGATAAAACGCACCCTATTCCTGACTTAACCGGATACATTACCGAAGGGCAAATAATGCTTTCAAGAAGTTTATTTATGAAGGGAATTTTACCTCCGATTGACGTTCTTCCTTCCTTGTC
>JBAYBO010000078.1:0-3470 GCA_041669225.1 Bacilli bacterium
CGATATCAGTGTAACCAGCGACCATGATTTCGCCTTTTTGGAGCTTTTTAGCATCTTCCACGCTTGTAATGATGCGGGCCCGACCAATAACCTGTCCGCGCGAAAGAGGCGTCCCTGAGAGCTTGGCGCCTTTAATGGCGAAGTCAAACGTTGAAGATGTCGGTTTAGGGGCTCCGATATTGACGTGAGCGAATTTAAGCCGTTCCTGTTCCGGAAGCAAACGTTTACGAATAAATGCCTTTTTAACATATTTAGGATCTTTTGAAACTATCATCTCTCCAAGTTCCTGATGGGTTAAAAAATAGATAAGATCAACTTCAGGGAGCGCTCCTTGTTCGACAAGCATCTTTGCTAGGAGACGGTAGCCCGATTTAAACTTATCAACAGCAAGAATCATTTTTGATTTTGAAAATTCGCGAATGCGGCATCCTTTTCTTGAGCCATTGACAAAAATTCGAAGAAAGAAACGTTTTAATCCGTAAAAATCAGATAGGAAAACTTCAACATTATCTGGGCCGATTTTCTTTTCTTTTTGTCGATAACTCGCAACCGATTTAACTAATGTTAACAAATGCAGAATAAAACCATCTTCATCATCTTTCCAACCTGGTGAACGCAATTCAGATTCGCGAATGCAGCGGTGACCATGTCTTTGCATAAACAAGTCTTTTAATTCAATGACCCGTGCGGGAGCGATCTTTAAATAGTCCTTTAGTACCTGAGCGTCAAAATCTTCGGCTAGTGGTTCGTTTCTTATTATTTCTTCGGCAATCGCGCGAAGTGATTTGATGATGTCGGCGCTTTCAATATCGTCGATATCTTCTAAAACCGAAGCGATGCGTCCTTTAACTTCATCATGATTATCATTATCATTAGCTAAGATATAGAAAAGAGCGCTGTTCATCGCACCTGAGTAGACAGAAGTCACATAGTGATCGAGCAAAGCCTGATTTAATAAATCTAAATTATTACTAATCGAATCATATAGTTCGTTAATCGTATTTCCGGAAATATTGATTTGATCGGCGATTAAAGCTATTTTCTTCATTGCTTTCTTATAACCACTCATAAACTTTCCATAACGAAGGCCATTTCTTAGACGAATAAAACCATTTGGTTTTTTAAAATCATCGGGCTGCTCATAATCAAGCGTTTGTCCACAAATACCGACATCGATATTTTGTTTGGTGGCTCCGGTTACAGCTTTGGTAATGCGGTAAAGATGGCGCATGTTGAAAAACAAATGTCCATAGTAATGACTAATCAACAACTCGGCAGGAATGTCTTCAATCTTTTTGGCTACACCGACATCGGTGAGCATTTTCCGTAGGCCATAATCAATCGCGTAGACGATGGTAGAAATGGTCAAAGGAGTAATCGCTCCAGGAAGCATTTCTCCGACATTGTGATTAGTAATGACGTCTCCTTCGACAGGAAAGGCCGTATTTAACTCATCAATCGTCGGATCATCAAGGGTGGTGATGGGACGGGCCTGAAGCCAAATAACATGACTATTTTCATCAATAGCAAATTCAAGGTCGGCCGGAACTAACATTGCTTCTTCGGCTTTCAAGCCATCCTTATATAATTGTTTTAAATTTTTCTCGCTAAGAAGAGTGCTGATAACTCCGAATGATGGTTTTTGGCGATTAATCAAGATTGTCTGCGATTTCATTTTTCCCGAGACGAGGTTTTCACCAAGACCAGCGACGACTTCGATACGAACATCGTTTTCTCGCGTGGTCGGATTAATGGTAAAAAGAACGCCGGCCGATTTAGCCTTCACCATCTTTTGGACGACGATATTCATCGTGCTTTGACCTTGGTTAAAAAAGTGGCGATACTTCGAAGCATTAACTTGATTCAAACTCTTTATGCAGCCCTTGACAGCAGAAATAAACTTTTCGTCGCTGTCTATGCAGGTGAACGTTTCATATTGGCCAGCTTGTGAAAGATCAACTCCATCTTCAAGCGTTGCCGAAGAGCGAACGGCAACTTCACCTAAAGTTGAACTTTTCCAGTATTCAAACATTTCTAACTCATCTTCAGGAGTAGATATGCCATAGGCAACGAAACCGGGAGCGACTTCTAAACCGAGGCTATTAAGTAAAAATAGTCCTTTGGCTTTCCCGCCGACATTTCCTAAATCATCACTAGGTATATTATCTAACCAAGCTATTTTCATATTTTCCCCTTATTTCCACCTTGCGTGGTCGTGGTTATAACCAAATTCGAGGATACCCCGTCCCCTTTTTTGACCATACGTATACTCGCCGACACCTTCATAGATGCAATATTTATCATTATTAAAGGTGAATTTGGCGACAAAATCGCGCTTTCCATTTAATGTAACAGTCTTACCTTCTAGAGAAGGAAGCTCAACTTCTATGTCTTGCGGAACATGACCTTCGGTTCCGAGTTCTTTTAAATTGGTTATGGCTCGGACCGAGCGATGTTTACCTTCAATGCTACGATAGCCAGTCATCAAGTCTTGCATGTGTGGATAATTGACCATGTTGAGATTAAGTACCTCACCATCTTCAAAAAGTACCATCAGCCAAATGTGGCGGTTCATATAATCCCAATCACGGTAGCCAAAAGAATGATCGCGCATGGCCGGCAAAACGTATGTGAACGTTTGGTCTTTAATTGTAAGTTCAAGTTTGATAACGCCTGCTTGTTCATAATGAACTTGGCGGTTAAGTTTAAGATTTCGCCAAAAGAATTTATTCCATTTTTGTTTGGCGAGAGCTTCGGCGACAAAGTTTGGATCGAGCATAGTTGAAAAATCAAATGGTGGCATCGAGGCGATAAAGTGTGCCTTGGCATCAATTTTAACGATCTCTTTATCTAAAGATAAAACATCACTGTCACCTTTCTTTGCCAAAGAAACATCACCATGAAAAATAAATGTCATCTCTTCGCCGGTTTTATCACAGCGAACATGGGCTGGACAAGATGAAGATGAATAAAGCTCCTGAGTGTTGACGTAAATTTTTCCGTCATTTGTTTTTAGACAAAACCACACTTCGGTTGTTTGATTACTACGAATAGCATAGCGAAAGAAAAAGCTCGTGCCTTCCATGTCGTGACCAGAGAAATAGTGACTATTCGTCATATTATCTCCCGTCAGATTAGACAGCAAGAAATGGTCTGCTTTCTCGATTTCGAAAGGGTGTTTTTGACTGCTCGATTTAAGAGCATTTCGCATAAATTTCTTTTTCAGGTTTTGTGTGAGTTTCATAATAAGCGAGAGTTTAATTATATTAAACACTTCGCATATTTTATCAAATTGTTCTAAATATTAAAATAAACAGTTTGAACTATAATAACTGAGTTAAGTGACAATTCCATCGCAACAGCAATGTAAAAAATAGCTCGAGTATAATTAACTTGTCTTCTTTGTCTAGGAAAGGAGACTATTTAATGGCAAAGAAACATGTCTACAAAAGACTGACGATTGAGAATCG
>JBAYBO010000079.1:0-3462 GCA_041669225.1 Bacilli bacterium
ATAATCACAAAGATTGCTAATACACTCGATGAAATAGTGGCCCATATGCGTGCTCGCTTTTTGCGTTTTCGATTATCGGCGAATTCGTCCTCGAGATTTATATTTCGCAACTTCGATTACCTCCTTCCCTTATTAGTGTAGTCTTAAAGAAGACATCGTCTGATGCTTTGCTATTCACTTCGTAACTTCGGCGCCCATTACTTCGCCTTGGTCGTCCGTGATCGTGCCATCTCACTAACACTACAATTGTAAGTTAGGAGTCCCTCTAAGAATAAAAACGATGTTAACCAAGAATTGCCCAGAATTGATTAGTCGTCTTATTCTGTCTGGCAACTGGCTACCATCGTTTAGAAGGCCCTATAGTTTTGCGTCACCAAATTTCTTTGGTTTTGCCTTTTGCATTACAAATTATAGCGAATGTAAAAAAGCATGTAAAGCATTTTGTTTTATTTTTTTACAAAAGTAATAAAAATCTCACATTATGCACGCGCGTACTTAGGTTCTCATCACGCATTAGGAAAATGAAGTGGCAGTCGTAACATTATTATAACTATAATAATGTCTCTATAGAGCTCGTAAACGGCCCATTGAAGAATAAAAGCCACATCGACGTGTGGCTTTATCATAATTGGCTAAACTAATGTCTAATTATTTGCTTTTATCTACGCGCAAGTCGTCTTTTTCTAATTCTTTCATCACTTCGTCACGCGCTTGACGTTTTGCTTCCTCTAAGAGTTGTTCCTGGCTCATCGCGATCGTGGTTGACTCTTTTTGACCGGTCACCGCTTTGATAAGCAGGAAGACATTAACAAGAAAGAGAACGATTAACGGAAAGACGATGATAATAAAAAACCATAAAGGATTAAGCGCGAGCCACTTAATAAGAACGTTTGTCGAAGTCCCCATTGTAACCATCACGATAATTGAGATAGTGACAAGAAATACTGTCAAAACGATTTCGGCGATGATGAGTGTCAAATTAAGCCAAGCTGGTAATCTGATCTTTTTTTCTGATTTATCCATAAAAACTCCCCAAGATATATTGAATGTACATTTATATCATAATCATATTATGCGAAATTAACTATGGTGTCAAATGTAATTTACGCGATGGCTGCGATACATTTTTATGAGTAATTCAATAAATTTTGACATTTATTCTAAGATAACGATAATAATTAGCCATAACAACAACCTTGCTTTTTTATAAATAAAAACGAGACACACGAAGTCATTGATGCAATCCTCGTTTCTTTTTGTTTATTATATAATTACGGTACGTTGTGAAACTTATGCTTCATAGAAATCACTCATTTTATCATTCAAAAGCGATTTTGTTTTAAAATTAAATAAGCTAGGGTATCGGGGAAATTCCACCGACAACCCTAGCTTATTAGTTAGAAGTTTGGTTTAAATCTGTTTCGTAAAAAATTAGACTGATAAACCGTAGATTTTGAGATCGATATTGAAGACACCACCGACAGCGGCATTAACCGTATCAGCATCTTCACCTTCGAGCCAAGCGCGGAAAGTAACAGGCGCGGAAGTCGTGGCTGATAAATCAGCGATAGCAACAGCTCCGCCAGCAACGGCAAGATCATTCGTGTTATAGTTCACGAAGCTAGAAACAACACTCGTATCAGAAACTACTTCGTATCCAGTAACCGAATATAATGTTTCTGCTGCAGCGGCAACGATATAGTCATGGCTACCATCAGCATCAGGAGCATAGGTTAATAAAAGAGAATCGGAAGCGTCAATAACGGCTAAACGAGCACCAAGAACGGCCTTTTCATCTTCTGCATTAGCAGGCGTAGCGGCAGTAATTTCAGTGCCGTCGCCAAGATAGACCATCATACCATTAGAACCAGTGTCGGTGCGGCTGATTGTGAGAGTGAAGTCAACGAAGTAGCCATCGGCATCACCAGCAGAGGCCATTGCGAGTGTTTCAATATCATAAGCAACACGAGCGCTTGGAGTGTCAAGAGCGGCATTCCATAAAGGCTTGTAGAAATTAAGACCATTACCTGAAATGTCGGTAACTTTGTTAGCTCCAGTTAAAGTAAGAGCATTAGCAGTACCACCAGCGACGATGCCGGTGTTAAGAGAAGAGAGATAAGCGACTGAGAGATCATTCTCTTCGTATTCGACTGTTGCACTATTAAACGAAACTGAAGCGTTTTGGACAGCGCTGAACCACGCAAAGGTGGAACTTGTGGCGGCGATTCCGCTAAAGATAGCGAGACCGATAGACGTAATTAGAACCTTATTCTTCTTATTCATGATTAAAATCCTCCTAGAGATTTCCCCTTTCAATTTTGAAGGGTGTGAGACGTCAATGTTAATGGGACATTGGCCTCAAAGCGGGCAATTCGCTCCTTGATTCCAACCATACGAGGGAGGTGTAGTTAGATCAAGCACCATTATTATAAAACATTTTTTACACATAATGCAAGTATAGTTTTTGTTATATTAAATAACAAAGGAGACATTTTGCAGAAATATTCTAACTTATTTTATCAATTTTAGTCGGTTGGAGATTTGCTGATGACGATATTGTTCATCGTGAAACTCAGATCTTGGTAGACGTTAGAATTTCCATTTGTCGAAAGATTGAAAAAGCTGAGAACTCCTTCATCATGATCAAAGTCATAAAATGTTGAAGGATGACCGCTAAATTCAAGAGTGATTAAGAAGATACGTGATTGTTCACCGCTGTTAGCAAGCAGAGGTGAACTCGCTAATGACTTAGCGCCTTCCGTGCCATCAAAGCGGTCGCTGCTTGGTATATCAGCTTCGACAAAAGCGGAAGCCAAAGTCGTTATCTCAGCATTTGTTAATCCCCCATCGATAACTGTCGTATAAATATCGATTGCGGTTGCTAAGGTAATTGCTTCATCAGTTGCATTATCATAATTAATTGATGAACCAGGGGCGTTAAAACTCGCTAAGGTTATTTCAATATTTTGATTATAACTAACTTCTTGAGAATACACTTCGAGTGCATATGTTAAACGATAAGAAGGTTGCTTCATGGGAATGCCCATCTCATGAAAGTTTGTGGCAACCGGCTGAAAATTCGTTCCGTAATTTGTCACGGTGACATTTTGATCAACACTTGAAAGGCTCGGGCTTGGATATCCTTCTTCGCCATTACCAAGAAAATACTTCAATGAATAAGTCAATCCTTCTTCAATTGCAACGCTCATTAATTCAAGATTTTGTGATTTTTGAGCCTGAAACCACGCATATGTCACGTATCCAAGCGAAGTAATCGCGGCTGCAAGCGAAAAAACTGACATTATTAATTTCATGCGTACTTGGGCAATATAGGTCATTTTCTTAGCCATTTCCTAACACCGCCTGAGTATATCCATAGGTATTTTTTAGTTCCCATCCAGATCCGGAAGGAATGGAATGGTATCCATAAACTCTTGAAGTCGTCCAAAACGCTCCCCCTGA
>JBAYBO010000080.1:0-3263 GCA_041669225.1 Bacilli bacterium
CCGAGCGAGGAATTCAACATAAATTACTTTATTAGAAACCACATCATAAATGTATTGGAAAACAGCAGAGATTTCTTCGTTGACCATAGCAACTTTTAGTTTTTTGGCTAAATCAATATTGTTTTCTAACGCTGTCAACATTGAAGGCTTAGAAGAAATAGGAAGATGATCAAGTGAATTTTCGGCATATTTCATCGCCTACAATCGTGTCTTTTCAAAAATGAATGAAAAAATGTCATAGGAAAAACATAATTTGTTTTACATATAAATAGTTATAAGTGGAGATGAACTATTAAATTTTAAACTTTTATTTTCCTTTTTATCACACTAATGATTTGAAAGATAACGAAAAGAATTAAAACCGAAACACCAAGATATAAATACATGTAAGTACGATCAAACTGCATATTAAATAATTGCAAGTTAAAACCATAACTCATCTTTATTTGTTTAATGGTCTCAGGCGACATTGAGCCTTCTAACTTAGTTAGAATCGGACGCATCAAGACAGCGCGAAATAATCCGGTCGCATGTGAACCAGGAATTAGATTCGCAAAGTTTTGAATTGAAAGCGGCAAAATACTCACCGGCATATAAGCTCCAATAAGAAATCCGATTAAGGCACTGAAAACACCAGTGAAGGAAGCGGCCGCCGAAGTGTGATTAAAGAAGGCGGTCAGGCACATGACAAAGATAACTGCTGAAAGAGATGATAAAACCAAAATCCCAAGTAATTCAAACAAATTCGCGGCCGTAAAAGTTACTCCACTCGAAATAGCTAAAAAGACAAGGGCAATAATTAGAAAAATGAAACTTAGAAAAAGAGTGATTAAAAAAGCGCTTATAAAATAACTAAGTGTTAGGTTGACGAGTCGCACGGGCGAGGCCGTAAAATCGTCAACAATGCGCCGCTCTCGGTCGCTAATCGCGACAAACATGCTATTCAAAGAAATAGTTAGGGACGAAATTCCCAATATTCCCGATATCATCCATGCATTAGCAACCGTTGCGATATCAGCATTGCTAACTGTTTGGCCATCAGGAATAAAACCTTTAATTGTGTCAATTTGAAAGTTGCCCATAAACAAAATATAAATAACTAAAATTAAAACGGGTGCCATCATCGAAAAGACAAGCGTGGTTTTATTTTGAAAGAAAATAAGTATATTGCGTTTGGTCAAATGCCAAATGTTATACAAATAATCATCAAAAAATTTAAATACCCGGGTCTTTTTCATGGCTATCGTCAATCTTCTTTCCGGTCACGTTTAAAAAGACATGATCCATATTTCCCTTTAATACTTCGAAATCATCAAAAAATGGAGAGTGCTTTTCAATAATTTTTATTGCCCTTAATGGCTTGGGGATAGTGACTTCATATGCTCCGCTACGATAGGCAAAGTCTAGACTCTCTTCCGTAAGTATTTTATTTACTTCTTCGCTTTCATTTGTAATGATGCGTAGAATATCGCTAGTATAGCGACTTTTAAGTTCATCTGGGCTTCCGCTCGCGCTAATTATGCCTTCATCGATGATGACGACATGATCGGCCTTAACAACTTCTTCCATATAGTGTGTCGTTAAAAAGATTGTTAAATCGGTCTTCTTTTTTAAATCATTTAGCGCTTCCCATACAGTAATTCTGGTGTTTGGATCAAGACCAGTCGTCGGTTCATCTAGAAATAAAATCTGGGGATTATGAAGAAGGGCGCGAGCGATATCAACTTTCCGTCTTTGTCCGCCTGATAGCTTTCCATATTGTCGCTTGATAATTGACTGCAAATTTAAAACTTCAATCAAATTATTGATTTTTTCCTCAGCTTCTTCTCTGCTCATCGGATACAAACTTGCCCGTGAGTATAGGTTTTGCAAAACAGTCAATTCATTATCGAGCACGCTTTTTTGAAAAACGATTCCAATCTTGCTTTTAATCTTTTCCGACTCTTTGTCAGTGCTTATGCCATCAATAAGAATTTCTCCTGCATCCTTTTTGATTATTGAACACAAAATATTAATTGTCGTTGACTTACCTGCGCCATTAAGACCGAGAAAGGCGAAAAAATCTCCTCGTTTAACATTAAAATCAATGCCTCTAACCGCTTTTACTTTTTTATAGTTTTTTACGAGTCCTCGGACTTCGATTATGTTATTATTTTCCATCATTCATCTTCCTAAGCTGCTTTCTAATTTTATGATAAAAATTATTTGCTACCAACTTTTCAAACCATCCATAGATATGTCTTCCAAGAATTTTTCTAGAAAAGGCGGCAAAACGAAAGCCTCGTTTTTGCTTTTTGCTGTGCCACGAACCCACATAATGATGCACTCCCAAAGTATTTTTTGTTCTTTTTTCTTTAAAAGTAACGTAATTAATGGGGTAAAAATAATCACTTGATAACAAAGCAATATTATCGTTTACTGAAAAGCGGCCATTCATTTTTCTTTTATAAAAATAGCGAAGAATTGCGCTGACGGCATGAACCGAGAAAGGATTGCTATAAAAAGAGATTCCGTGTTCTTGATCATAGCGATGAACAAGTTTTTCAAAAACAGGATGATGCGGTTTGCTTCCTAATATCGCCGTTCCAACCCAATATTTCGCTTCATAACACATGAAACAATCATAATTTAGCATGGCATCAGGGTTTGCAAGTAGCTCCATGTCAGTATCAACGTATATTCCACCGTGTTCATTCAAAACCGTCACTCTAATTATGTCAGCGGCAAAAGCCCAATTATGAGCTTCAATCGCCATATCGACCAAAGGATGACGGCCTTTGATAAAATTCGTCTCATTCCATTCAATTATTTGATAATCGGGGCAATACTTTTTCCAACTGGCAAGACACTCCAAAAGACTATTCGGTTTTTCCTTACCGCCAAGCCAAATGTAATGAATTATCTTTGGTATTGCTGCGCTCATTTTTGCCCCTGTGTTTGTGTCCATCGTCTATAAGACTATCTAAATTATTATATCATTAACGAGATAAATACCGAGAGTGAGTTATCTATTATATAATAAACATAAACTGTGAAATCATCTTATATAAATAATTAACCGAAATCATAAGCATAAAAAAACACAATTTACATTGTGTAATTTTATTGTTGGTGACCCGTACGGGATTCGAACCCATGAGTGCATGCGTGAAAGGCATGTGAGTTAAGCCACTTCTCCAACGGGCCACATAAGTGGCGCCTACCATAGGACTCGAACCTATGACCGATCGGTTAACAGCCGATTGCTCTACCAACTGAGCTAG
>JBAYBO010000081.1:0-3211 GCA_041669225.1 Bacilli bacterium
CCAACATCAATCGTTCCGCGTCACCTGCCATTGCTAAAGTCGTTAAAAGTGCGGCCGCCAATGCCATCAACAACTTCGCGATGGATGAAAGTAAACTTTACATTCATACCATCTATGCTAATGATGGTCTGAGAATGAAAAGATACATGCCGCGCGCTAAAGGTTCGTCGTCAAGCATTATTAAAAGAACGTGTCACATTTATGTGACCGTCAAGAGTAGATAGGAGTAATACATGGGACAAAAAGTAAATCCAATTGGATTACGTGTCGGCATTTACAAGGATTGGAATTCTCGTTGGTACGCCGATCGTAAAGAATATGCCATCTTTTTAGAAGAAGACATGGTTATCCGTCAATATCTTGAAAAGAACCTTAAAGTCGCTCTTCTCTCGCACATTGAGATTGAAAGAGCTAAAACCGACAAAGGACACACTGTCAAAATTCTATGTTTCGTCGCCCGTCCGGGCGTCGTCATTGGACAAGACGGTGCCAATGTCAATCGCATCAAAAAAGAACTCAGCAAGAAAATTAAAACTCAAAACATTAATCTCGAAGTCGTTAATGTAACGAGTCCTGATCTCGACGCTAATCTCGTCGCGCAATGGATTGCCACTGAGTTAGAAAATCGCGCTTCATTTAGGACCGCGCAGAAAAAAGCCATTCAAAGAGTCCGCAAGGCCGGCGGCAAAGGTATCAAAACCGAAGTCTCGGGTCGTCTCGGCGGAAACGATATCGCTCGCAGCGAAGGTTATAAAGAAGGAATTATCCCTCTTCACACCTTACGCAGTGATATTGATTATGCGCACACGGAAGCGCACACCACTTATGGTCGTCTAGGCGTTAAAGTTTGGATTTGCCGTGGTGAGATTCTTCCTAAAGAGAAGAAAATACAAACGGAAGGAGAATAACATCAATGCTACAACCGAAAAGAGTGAAATATCGGCGTCCGCACGGAATTAGTTACGAAGGCTTGTCAAAGGCCGGTAACGAAATCGCCTTTGGTGAATACGCTCTCCAAGCCGTCACTGGTGGGTGGATTAACGATCGGCAGATTGAATCCGCCCGTATCGTACTAAGCCGTTATACGCAAAGAGTTGGGAAAGTATGGATTCGCATCTTCCCGCATCTTGCTAAAACAAAAAAACCAGCCGAAGTCCGTATGGGTTCCGGTAAGGGTAACCCCGAAACATGGGTTGCCGTCGTCAAGACAAACCGCATTATGTTTGAAATTGGTGGAGTTAACGAGAAAGAAGCGCGTGAAGCACTTCGCCTTGCTGCCTACAAACTTCCCATTAAATGCAAAGTTATATCTAAGGAAGCGAAGGGTGAGTGAATATGAAAATTAACGAACTACGCGAAATGAGTAATGAAGAACTTAACGAAAAAGTTTACTTACTCAAAGAACAATTATTCAATCTTCGCCGCAAGAAAGCCGTTGGTCAGTTAGAACACGGCGAAGAAATCCGCAGAGTCCGCAAGGACATTGCCAAAGCCCACACCATTAAACGCGAACGCGAATTAGGAATCAAATAAGGAGGAACCGAAACATGGAAAATAGAGTCTCACGTCCAACCTTCACCGGTGTTGTCGTCAGCGACAAAATGGACAAAACAATCGTCGTTTTGGTTCAAACCCATAAAAAGCACGTCAAATATCTGAAGCGCGTTAAGTACGGTAAAAAGTATTATGCGCATGATGAAAACAACGAAGCCAAAGTCGGTGACACCGTCACAATTATGGGCTGCCGCCGTCTAAGCGCCTCCAAAAATTATCGTTTGGTGAGCATCGACATCAAGGCCATTGAATCGATTAAAGCTGCTGAAGCTGAACTAATGCTGGAAGAAAACGAAGGTGTTAATATCGTCGAACCCAAAGCCACAGTTAAGGAAGAAGTTGAAACCAAGGAAGAAGTTGAAACCAAGGAAGAAGACAAATCCGCAGCCGAAGAAGCGAAAGCAGAATAGGAGCGAGATAGTATGGTTCAAAATGAAACAAATCTAATTGTCGCTGATAATTCTGGCGCCAAAAGCGTCCGCATTTTCCGTCTTTTTGGAGGCGGCAATCGCAAATCTTCATCAATTGGCGACATCGTTATGTGTGCGGTTAAAACCGCTACACCTAATGGTAAAGTCAAAAAAGGCGAAATCGTCCGTGGCGTTATCGTCCGCACGAAATATCCGATCAACCGTCCCGACGGATCAACCATCAACTTTGATGATAACGCAATTGTTCTCATTACTGAAGAAGGTGCTCCCATCGGCACCCGCGTGTTCGGTCCCGTCGCTCGCGAGTTACGCGAAAAAGGCGAAGGATTCATGAAAATCGTCTCCTTAGCGACAGAAGTATTATAAGGAGTGAACAGCATGAAAATTAAAAAAGGTGACAAAGTCATCGTCATCGCCGGAAGCGATAAAGGAAAAGAAGGCATCGTTCAAGCCGTCTTCCCTAAAACGCATAAGGTGGTAATCGAGGGCGTCAACGTTCACAAAAAACATCGTAAGCCGACCCAAAAGACACCAGAAGGTTCAATCGTTGAAATATACGTTCCCATCGATGTCTCCAATGTTGCCATTATCGATCCCAAAACAAAAAAAGCCTCGCGCGTAAGCTATAAAGTGGAAAAGGGTCAAAAGATCCGTGTCACTAAAGCCAGCGGCGCGAAGCTCGATTAAAGGAGGTAGCTAAGTTATGGAAGAAAAAAAGAAATCTGTAGCCCCTAAAGCTACCGAAGTCAAAAAGGCTCCAGCCGCCAAAAAAGCGGCCGTAAAAAAACCTGCCGCCAAAAAAGCAGAAGTGAAGAAGCCAGCCGCCCCTAAGGCGACAGTTAAAAAAGACGTGGTAAAAGAAGCTATGGTTATAAAAGAAGCCCCTAAAGCCGCAGCTTCAAAAGCTGAAGCAAAGAAGGTCGAACCTAAAGCCGCAGCCCCAAAAACTGAAGTGAAAAAAGCCGAACCTAAAGCCGAAGCCCCTAAAGCCGAAGTCAAAAAGGAAGAGCCAAAAGCTAAGAAAGCCCTGGTTAAAGCCAAAGTTGCCAGTCGTCTTAAAGAAAAATATGAACAAGTTATTATCCCAAAAATGATGACCAAGTATAGCTACAAATCAGTCATGGAAACTCCAAGACTTGAGAAAGTTGTCATTAATGTCGGTGTCGGAGACGCCATCATCAATGCCAAAGTGCTTGATGATTCAGTCCGTGAACTGCGCGAAATCG
>JBAYBO010000082.1:0-3135 GCA_041669225.1 Bacilli bacterium
GATGTTGAAGATTGGGCTGTTCATCCTCACGGAAGCCAAGCCGATATTTCGATTAACAATTCGAATTTCTTCGGTAATGAACAAGAATCTCTCGCTATTGAGTTCACGATGGAACAGACAAAAACCGGCAACGATGAAAGCGATGGTTGGATTGTCGTTACTAAATCAGCAGAGATGGAATTATATGGTACTGACTCGCTATATTTTAATTTTTTCTACATGGGTCATGACGCGAACATCTTTGTTCGTTTCCTTGATAGCGATAATGAGTATTGGCATTGTGAGATTCAAGTCGCTAAAAACTCTAAGCAAACCGTTATTCTTGATTTCGATGACTTTGTTTTAAGAACAAAAGATTCGTATATCGGCGACGCTGTTTTCGGTTATCAGAACATTAAATATTTTGAAGTTGTCTTTGAACATAGTTTTGGCGATGGCGTTTGTCTTTTTTCAAACATTAAAGCCATTCGCTATGAACGATATGCCCATATGTTTGTCGATGGCCTGGACTTCAATGATTATGAGCGAAGTACTTGGATTGATGAGGCTTATAATTTCAATCCTTTGATTGGTGACGAAGGGAGAAGTTTGACGCTAAATTATGATTCACTTCCGAATGAATATAACGAAAAAGGAATCGGCACAGCGGGTTATGGTTTCACGAAGATTCCTATTAATCGATACTTCTCCAAAGGAGATGCGATTAAAGTCGACGTTAAATTCACGGGGTTTACTACCGCGAACATGATTTTGAGAGTTTATGAACAAGATACTGATCGTTGGGCATATACGCATCCTTTCGCTAATCTTGTGGAAAACGAATATAAGACGTTGATTATTCCTTATGGCGCTTTTGCTAAGAGCGAAATCATGGGCGATGGAACCAGACAATTCTATTACATTCTCAATCTCCAATTTGGACTTAATAAAATTTATGGAGATGGAACGCTTTCATATAAAAACTTTGATATCGTTTCTTTAAATGAAGAATTGCTACCTGAAGAAAGAGTCGCGACAGTCGGCATGGATGGAATGATTGAAAACTTTGACTCCTATGACATGTCGAATGAGCTTTACTACAAATGGATGCTTTCCAATACAAACAAAGATGAGTCTATCGCTCTTGAAAGCGAAAACAAAGTTGGCGGTACAACCAATAAAGCCGCGGGCAAAATTACATATAAGTCTGATATGGGGATGGCGGCTTATACTTTGCCATTAACTGTTACGAGCGAAGGAACCAACGCTATATCACTTTGGGTGAAAGACGGGACAGTTAAATCCGATAATGCTGCATTCAATTATTTAAGCGAAGTCCATCCGCAGATGACGATTCAACTACGACTCGTAAGTGGTGAAGAATATCGTTATACGATTCCTGCCCTCAAGGGCGCTTGGTATGAATATCGTATTCCGTATAGTAACTTCGTCATCAATAATCCTGAACTCTTCTTTGAAGGTCCAGCTCCAATTACCGGCGAGACGATATCTCACCTTTCGCTTGGTGTTCAATACTATTACAAACAACAAAGTGGCATTGCCTACCCGGTTTATACATCGGGCAATCCAATTTATCTTGATAATATTCAGTTAACGAGTGCTTCCTCATATGAGGAAATCGTTAAGGAGAGAATTCTTGTCCCCGACACAAACGATGTGAAACTTTGCCGTATCGATGACTTTGAAGACTACGTGGATGATGCTTCCTTAATGGAAATGTGGGCGGATTCCGTCGGTTATCCTTACTCAGCAATGTCATTATCGAGTAACACGGCCGGACAAGCGGGTAATAACCAAAGCATGAGCCTTCAATATCAAGGCAATGCGACATCGGTCAATTATTTCCTGACCACGAATTTTACTAGTGAGGTATACGCTAAAGGAATGAGACTTTCAATGCTTGGAGACGCTAAGGCAACAGTGTATATTAACATCTACTTAAAAATATCGGGAACAACGCTTCAATTCCGTTATACGATGAGTAATCTCGCCAATGTCTGGAAAGAATACGTAATCGGCTTTGATAACTTCACGAGAATCACATCTGGTTCAAGTGTGTTAATTACGACCAACAATGTAAAGTACATTAACAAAATTACTTTTGGAATTGTCAATTCAAGCGATGGAAATCTCAGCAACATTTATGTTGATGACATAATTTTCGACGGCAATATCAGTTATGATGCCTTGTCATCAATGGTTTTATAAGGGGATGGAAACATGAAATTAAAAAAATACGAACACAACCCTATTCTTGTTAAAGACGAGAAAAATAAATGGGAAGAACTATGCGTGTTAAATCCCGCAGTCATTTATCATGAAAAAGAGCAGCTGTTTTATATGCTTTATCGGGCCGCCGGAAATGATTTAGAACACTTAATTTATATTGGCCTTGCTACGAGCAAAGATGGTTATCATTTTGTCCGTGAGTCTGATAAGCCATTAATTGCTCCTGATCCGCAAGGACCGGACGCTGGTGGTATCGAAGATCCACGCCTAATAAAAATAGGCGAGTATTTCTATTTGACTTATGCCTCTAGACCCTTTCCGCCGGGACAATACTGGCGCGATGATAAAAAGGTTTTTGGTTTCAAACCAGAATTTGGTCCGAAATGTTTGATTTATAATTCAACCGCCACGCATTTAGCTGTTTCCAAAGATTTGCGGAAATGGAAAAAACTTGGTCGTGTAACTGATTCACGTTTTGATGACCGCGATGTCGTGATTTTTCCTAAAAAGGTCGAAGGAAAATTCGTGATGATTTCACGTGGCATGGAAAGATGCGGAAAGGGATATGAGAATTCTCATCCGGCCATCTATATTTCCTTTAGCGACGATCTTCTCGAGTGGGAAAAATACGATTTGTTAATGAAAGGCGAAACGTGGTGGGAGGACGCTAAAATCGGTGCTTCTACTCCACCGGTTAAGACGAAGGATGGTTGGCTTTTGATATATCATGGTGTTAGCACAAAAGATCACGCTTATCGCGTTGGCGCCGTGTTATTAGATTTAAAAGATCCGAGCAAAATACTTGCCAGAACAAAAGATTTTATCATGGAACCGGAATATGATTACGAAACAGCTGGCTACTATAATGGTTGTGTCTTTCCCACTGGTATCGTCTTAAAAGACGAA
>JBAYBO010000083.1:0-2962 GCA_041669225.1 Bacilli bacterium
CCAACGAGGGCAAGGGCGCTTCTGATGCGCTCTTTGTGAGATTTAGTAAGCAATTTAATCCATCCAAGTTCAGCATGAAGGCTCGAAGCCACTAATTCTTTGACTGTCGTCGGAAAGCTGGCGACATTCGCGGTCGCGTTTTGCGATAAATAACTGATTTTTGTCCAGTCTTTTAAATCTTTGATATCTTCACCAAAAATGGTGACGTTTCCTGATGTCGGCTTCAGTTCATTAAGTAAAATTTTTAGAAGCGTTGTTTTGCCTGTTCCATTTGAGCCGAGAATCGCTAAAAAGTCACCCTGATTTATCTCTAAAGAGATGTGATCTAAGACATGGTGCGTTTCATATGAAAAGGAAACATTTTTCATACTGATGACGCTCATATTAGATAAAACCTTTCGCAATTGCGAATAAATTATCTTTCATGACAGTAAAATAGTCTTCGTTACTCATGGTTTGCTCAGCAGTTAAACTCTCAATCGGACTAAGCGTTTCAAGTTCAGCGTTTGTCTCTTGAATGACGGTTAAAACGGCATCGCTTGGAGTAAGCGATTCGGCATACACATAACGAATATTGTTTTGATTAACAATGTCAATAACATGAGCGATGTCTTGTTGTGTCGGCTCTTGCTCGCTATCATGTCCTCCGATTGGCAGAGGAATTAAGTCGTAAGCATTTGTTAAATAGCCAAAAGCGGCATGCCCAGTTACTAGGTATTGTCCTTCTCCGGGTTCCAGAAGCGTTTGGTATTGATCGTGAAGTTCATCAAATTTCGCGGCAAAAATCGAAAAACGATTTTCGTAGTAAGAAGCATGTTCTTGGTCGATGGCGACAATGGCATCCTTGATGTTTTCCATTTGCTTTTTGGCGTTCAAAGGGCTTAGCCAAGTATGTGGATCTTGGTGCTCATCAGCAACTAAAAGGGTTAAACCTCGACTTGCTTCAACGTATTGAAGATTATCATTATTGACTGCTTCTTGGAGACTAGTGACGAAATGTTCGAGTCCTGCGCCATTATAAATAAACATGTCGGCAGTAGTAAGTTTGACAATGTCGCCGGTTGTTGGCTCATAACCGTGAATTTCGCTACCAGAAGGAACGATGCTTTCAACTTCGACATATTGACCTCCGACTTTGCGGGCGAAATCTTCCATAACGAAAAAACTAGTTAAAATTTGCAATTTATCAGTCACGCTTACAACATTACAAGCCGCTGTGATAATTGCCATTAGTGGAAGTATAAATATATTTTTTTTCATCTATCTAAATGGTAATGCGAATCATTCGCAATTACTACAATAATGCCAAACTACTCTATCGTCAACAAATTTGCAATTAGATCTTTGAGTAATTTACTATGTTATGAGAGCGTTGTTGCATAAAATATAAGTGTGAAGAAAATCTTTTAAAGAGAAAGGAGTATATATGAAAGTATTTATTGTCGGTGGTACAGGGCTAATAGGTAGTGAGGCCGCCCGTGAACTCATTGAGCGCGGTCATGAAGTAACTTCAATTGCTCTTCCGCCACTACCAAAGGGCGCAGTTTTACCGCCCGAGATGAAAATCGAATTAGGCAATTACATGGAGATGAGCGATGACGAACTGCGCAAACATCTTAAAGGGATGGATGCTCTCGTGTTTGCTGCTGGAGTCGACGAGCGCGTTGAAGGACCAGCGCCGATTTATGATTTCTTTAAGAAGTATAATATTGATGCGCTTGAACGCCTGATAAAAATTGCAAAAGAAGTGGGGGTCAAACACGTCAATATATGCGGATCATATTTTTCGTATTTTGCCAAAAAATGGCCAAAACTAGAATTAACCAAATATCACCCCTATATCCGTTCGCGTATTGATCAAGAAAAGATGGCGTTATCGTATGCCGAAAAAGGATTTGATGTTTCAATTCTTGAACTACCATATATTTTTGGCGCCCAACCAGGTCGGAAACCAGTGTGGGTATTTCTTATTGAGTCGATTCGTAAAATGAAGAAAAACACGATGTACACCAAAGGCGGTACGACGATGGTCACTGTTAAACAAGTCGCACAAGGCATTGCTGGAGCACTTGAAATAACTAGAGGGGGAGTCTCGTATCCGTTTGGTTATTATAACTTTGAATGGAAAGACTTCTTAAAAATTGTTCATAAACATATGGGTTATCCTAAAACGCGGAAAGTTATTACAATTCCAAGTTTCTTGTTTGCCCTTCAAGGTTCTCAAATTAACAAAGCCCACAAAAAGAAAGGCTCTGAAGGGGGTCTTAATATGGTTAAGTTTACGAAACTGCAAACCGCAAACCTTTTCATTGAACCTGAAGAAGGCGCTATTCGCTTAGGAGTTGGCGAAGATGATATTAGCGCCGCAATTGGTGAATCGGTTCGTCTCTCACTCGATATCCTTAATCAAAAAGCAACCGATGTCATCGATATGAAAGGTCAATGATTCTTAAAAAACATGATCTTATTATTTACACTTGTTAAATTGTCGGTATAATTAAATTATAAGCTTTTGTTTATGCCTAAATCATGGGCCAGGAGGATTACAATGATTAATGAATTTGGACTAGACTACGTCGTTCACCTTCTTCTACTTATTTTTGTCGGAGTTTTATGGGGTGGCGTTATCCGCATCGTCCGCGGTAAAGTTATCATCGGTGTTCTTTACATCTTAACAGGCGCCTTCTTCGGAATTGGCTGGATCATCGACTTAGTCAATATGTTGACTAAGAAAAACTTTGCTACTGCTTAATTCTTAAATTTGACAATATAATCGTACATGCTTCGGCATGTACTTTTTTTATACATTTTTATAACTTTAGTTATTATTGTTCTTGCGTATTGATATAATTATTAAGCGATTATGAGGTAAGTATATGATTGAACTTAAAGGAATAACAAAAGACTATGTCAGTAGTGACAATGTCACCCGTGCTTTAAGAGGCATTGATTTAAACTTTCG
>JBAYBO010000084.1:0-2898 GCA_041669225.1 Bacilli bacterium
AGGAAGTATTAATCCGACATTGTTCTTGGCCCTTTCAAGCAAGAACTTCGCGGCCTCTTCATCGAAGTGATGTGGTTCCATCCAACCGAAAATAGAAGTCCCACCCATCGAGGTCATGACAATGCGGTTTTTAATCTCGACATTACCAATCTTCCAAGGCGTAAACAACGGCTTGTAAATTTCTTTCATAGCTATATCTCCTTTGTATTCATTATAAGCCTTTATTCCGTTATATTAGTAATAGTTATTGAGAAAAACTCGGCAAAAGTCGCTTGAAGTTATATCCTTTGGGTGTCAGTATTAAGGTAATAGGGGGTAGTTATATGTATGAGCCAAAGATGAAATTAACCGCTGAGCAGCAGGATATTTTAGTTGGTAAACAAGGCGAAATTAAAGCCAAAATCATGGAAACGATTGTTATGTTCGGCGATATTTTTGAAGCGCCCAGACTCGTGCCTGTCACGCATCACAACGGACATTTAGTAACATCATTTGGTATTGGTTTATTAAAACCTCTATTTAAGACAATGGACCGCCTTAATGAAGCCGATATAAAGACACTGGGGAAGTTTACGGTCGATCCTCGTCCCTTAGATTTTAAAAACGTCAAAGTTAATCTTCTCGAAAGACTTGTCTTTTCCAAGATTTTATATAGTCAACAAAAGCGTTACGAAGAACAGCTCCATAAAGCCGGTCTTCGTGATGAAAATGCCTTTACATGCGCTTGCTATCTTGATGAAGTAGGTAACATTCCTAACTATGGCGACATTCTTTCTTGGGCCGAATCAAGTGCGGTCGTCTATGCGAATTCAGTTCTAGGAGCAAGATGTAACCGCAATAGCGGAATGCTCGATTTATTTGGTTCCATCCTTGGTCTCGTTCCCGAATTTGGTTTTATTACCGACGAAGGAAGAAAAGCTTCTTGGAAAGTAATAATTAAAACAACAAAAACTCCGGAAGCCCAAATTCTTGGCAGCGCGATTGGTATGAAGGTTATGGAAGACGTTCCTTATATTATTGGTTTAGATAAGTTTTTAGCAACGGAATTAGACGAAAAGACCAGAGGATATTTAAAAGACTTTGGAGCAGCAACTGCCTCAAACGGAGCGGTCGGCCTTTATCATATTGATAACTTGACTCCGGAAGCCAAGAAATTAGGACATAGCCTAATTAAAGAAGATGCGAAGGAATATGTTATTGATGACGCAGAGTTAGAGCGCGTCTATAAGTCTTATCCGATTATGTGGAAGAAAAAAGATAAAGAAGGAAACCTCGTCTTTATCGGTTGTCCGCATTTAACCTTTAAACAAATTAATGATTGGACCGATAAAGTTGTCGCAGGGCTTAAAGAAACCGGACGCAAGAAAGTAAAAGTAAGAACAATCTTTACAACGGCACCTGATGTCTTAGTTAAGTTTAAAAAGACACCGAAATATGAAGAGCTCCTCGCGACAGGAGTTAAGGTATCCTCAATTTGTCCTTTGATGTACACGAATAATCCTCTTACTAAAGTAAGAAGAATCATGACGAGCTCGAACAAGTTAAGAACCTATTCGATTGCCCGTTATTATAAAGATGAAGAAATACTTAACTATCTAGTTGGAAAGGCGGTTAACTAGTTATGAAAGAATTTAAAGGAAGAGTTATTGCTCCTGGTTATTTCAAAGGCGAAGCCGTTGTTTCTAAACAAGGCGTTAACACTTTAGCGACTTTCCAGAAAAGCGCCTTAAAGAATGCCAAAGAAGTTTTAGTTTCTGATCAAAACAATCCTGATATTTATGAAAAGAACATAACCGGAAAAGCTTTATGCTTACCAATTACGATTGGTTCGACGACTGGTGGTCTTGTTATTCAAACTGTTTGTTCAATGGGTATTAATCCAGCTTGTTTCCTTTTTGGTGAGCACATCGATAGTCTCGCCGCGAGCGGAATCGTTCTCGCTCGCATCTGGGAAGAAAGCAAGGTTATTGCGATTGATATGCTTGGCAAAGAATTCTTAGAAACCGTTAAAACCGGAGACACCCTAGAAGTTAAAGAAGACGGAACAGTTATTATTCTTTAATTTTTAATTAAACTTAAAGCGGTCACCTAAAAATGGCCGTTTTTTTGATATCTTATTGACACTAATTTTTTGAAGTGTTAACTTTTAAGTGTAAGGTGTGAGTCACCACTCACGAGATACACAAGGAGAAAAGCATGGCCTATAATGGTTTTGGCATCGATCAATACTTAGATGCTTCTTTAGTCACGAAACAATTAGACGAATTAATCAAGAAAACAGTCTATTCAATCAAAAAAGAACACTTAAACGACTATGTCGAAAACTACTTTAATAAGAAGTGTCTAAAATCGAAAGAAATGATTGCCCTTGCTAAGGAAATAATTCCCGGCGGTGTTCAACACAATCTTGCCTTTAATTATCCCTTCCCAATCGTTATTACAAAAGCCGAAGGCGTGAAGCTCTATGATATCGACGGCAACGAATACTTTGACTTACTCCAAGCTGGCGGACCAACTATTATCGGTAGCAACGACCCAGTCGTCAGAGATAAGGTTATTGAATTATTAAACACATGTGGACCCTCAACCGGTCTTTTCCATGAATACGAATATAAATTAGCGAAGAAAATATCTGAGATGTTTCCTTCGGTCGAAAGATTTAGAATGCTTGGATCAGGAACGGAAGCATGTATGGTTGCTGTCCGCATCGCTAGACTTCAAACCAAACATAAAAACATTTTAAAGATGGGCGGAGCCTATCATGGCTGGTCTGATCAGTTAGCTTATGGACTTCGTGTTCCCGGAACGAAAGGCATCATGGCCAAAGGCATTCCCGGATTTGTTTTTAAACATACCAAAGAATTCTTTCCAAATGACTTAAAGGATTTAGAAAGAAAA
>JBAYBO010000085.1:0-2727 GCA_041669225.1 Bacilli bacterium
CATGGTGATTGTGTACGAAGATTGTTCACCCTTGATTTGATTAGCGTCGCTTCTTAACATGCCAACAGCGAGAACTGAGGTGCCTAAAACGATTGTAAAAAGGAGAGCCAGAACGTTTCTAAAATTACTTTTAAGTTTGTGCATACTTTTACTATTCTATTAGATATAGGAATTATTTTCTATATGAAATATACGGAATTGATATGTGTAATGTTTGTAACGTTGTCAGCACTTAATGAAATATGCACTATAAAAGAGCGAAAAAATATTTTTTATGTATATTTATCGATAGCATCGTATGTATTTTGTTATTTACTTTTTTTTACTTAAAAATTGCCTTGTTATGAGTTTGAAAACTGCCTATACTATGTAATACGAAGACGCAAATCTTCATACACATAAGGACGACTCATAACAAAAATGACGATTGTAAATTTAGTTTTTTTGTGCGCCAAAAACGGCAAAAAGTGTCCATATACCGAGCAGTAAACCGTAAAAAAATAAGGGAGGATTGTTTTATGGGAATGTTTAAAACGACGAATGATTTGATCGACAAGTTTATCGGAAATGATGATGATAAACGGGCCGATTATTTAAAAAGAGAAAATAGTAACTTTGTCTATTCTTTGCCTTTACTTCGTAAGAACTTGTCAAATCGCGCTGAAGAAGAATATTTGATGACTAATATCCTTCCTAAAAAACTTGTCGAGCTCTATGAAGATGGAGTCGTTTATATTCACGATAAACAACTTAGTTCTTACTGCCAATCAATCTCATGCCGCGATGTCGCGATGCGTGGAATTCCGAGTTTGGCGAAAAACATGCTCGAATCAGATGCCGCCTCTTCTTTATTTACTTTAATTCGTCATTTTAGCAATATCGTTACACTGATGAGCCAGCAAGTTTCAGGAGCCGTTATGCTTGCGCAGATGACAACCATTTTAGCCTCATATTTATACGATGAGGAGCTTCGCGAGGTTGAATATTCCGATAAACTTCTCACTCGTTTAATGTATCAATTAATTTATGAGCTAAACTTACCATTAAGAGCCGGTTCTGAATCGGCTTTCTCAAACTGCACGCTTGAGTTCGGAAAACCATCCGAAGATATCAAAGATGAATACGTCGTTATCGGCGGAGAAGCGCGCGAATACAAATACTCAGATATTCCCGCTTCTTACTTCGACCGCGTCAACATCGCGTTTATTTCAGCGATGGCCAAAGGCACGAATAAAGGTATTCCTTTAACATTCCCCTTAATCACAGTGCAAATTGACGATAATTTTAATTATCACAACCCCGTCTTCCTGATGCTGTTAGAGAAAATGTATGCCTGGGGTGGAGTATATTTCGAAAACTTCAGAACCGAAGCCTTTAGCGATCCTTACTACAAGAATCTTAACCCCTTAATCAAGGCTAAGGACCCCGCTGTGTCGAGAAGCCTTTGCTGTCGGTTAAATATTAACCTCGGTCTTCTTTCGCGCCTTGGCGGTGGCATTTTTGGCTCCTCAGTCGGTAATGTCGGGGCAATTCAGGTGTTGAATCTCAATATGAACCGGATGTTAATCGAATTTGGTCACGACGAACAACTCTTAAGAGAAAAAATTCGCGAATATATGGAAGTCATGGAAGAAGGGCATTTGGCGAAGCGACAGTGGGTCGAAGATCACAAAGAACTCTATCCAACTTTCTTCTCGTTTAATAAGAACTTAAAAAATTACTTTAACGTTTTTGCTGTCACTGGTATGCACGAGGGTTTAATTAACGTTGGCTACCCACTCGGCATGAATGATTCACAAGGTAAGAAGTATGCTCATGAATTGATGCAGTATATGTCAAGTGTCGTCGATGATTTTATCGTTCGCGACAAAGTCGCATGTGGCATTGAATACGCTCCTGCCGAAAATGCCGGGATAAAATTAGCCCGTAACGATGTCAAATGGGCCGAAAGAAATGGTCGTAAAATTTTCACCCAAGGTGAAGCTGATAATGTCTTCTTAACATCGGGCTGTATGCTTCCCTTTAGCGAACCGGATTTTACTAAGCAAATCGAAAATGCCGCGGAGTTTCAAGGTTACGCCACCTCAGGTTCAATTCTCCACCACTTTATCGAATCAAAAATCGAACCCGAAATATTGGCTCAATACATTGAAAGATTATTTAGAAAACCAATTAATTATATTACGCTTTCGCCAACTGTCAGCAGTTGCTTGTCCTGTGGACAAACATTGGCGGCCACTGATGCGCTTAATATCACCGAATGCCCAGTTTGTCATAGCGGCGACATCGGTACATACAGCCGCGTAATTGGTTATGTGCGAATGATTGCTCGTAAAAACATCAAGATCAACGAAAAAGGTTATTATCGCGGCGATTATAACTTCTGGAGTAAAGCTCGGCGTTTTGACTGGGCGCAGCGTCGGCGCTTTCATGAAAGCGACACCGATGATCAAGTATTATAAAAATCTTTTACTTACTCTTAGTGAAATAGAAGGGCATCCCGCCCTCTTAATTCATGCATTGACGGGATGTTCCTTGCGATGCTTTCATTGTTTTAACTATAAAGAACTAATCGAAAAGAAACATGATGAGTACTACTTAATCGGCGACGTCATTAATTATGTTATAAGACAAAAGGATTTGTTTGAGTACATTGTCTTTAGCGGTGGAGAATTTCTAAATGCCTCTATCGATGATTTAAAAGATGATCTAGAAAAAGTGCGTGAG
>JBAYBO010000086.1:0-2692 GCA_041669225.1 Bacilli bacterium
CGTTATTGTCCTTCAATCGAAGGAAAAATCACGACTTTTTTTGATAAGCCACGTCACCAATTATTTTTAGAACCCGAGACAAAAGAAGGCGATTCGATTTATATACAAGGTTTCGCCACTTCAATGCCTTGTGAAGTTCAAGAAAAAATGGTTCGTTCACTTCCTGGTTTTGAACATGCAGAAATTATTAAATATGGATATGCCATCGAATATGACGCTATCGTTCCAACGCAGTTTGATGCGACGCTAAGGGTTAAAAAATATCAAGGTTTATACGGAGCTGGCCAAATATGCGGGACTTCTGGATATGAAGAAGCAGCAGGACTCGGCCTTATCGCGGGAATCAATGCAGTGTTAGCAATTAGAAAACAAGAACCATTTATTTTAAAAAGAAATGAATCATATATTGGCGTAATGATTGATGATTTGATTACTAAAGGTGCTGTTGAACCATATCGTTTATTATCTTCTCGAGCCGAGTATCGTCTTTTATTAAGACATGATAATGCTGATTTACGTTTAACCGACTATGGTTACAAATTTGGGCTTATTCATCAAGAACGTTATACTAGTTTTAAGATTAAAAATGAAAATTTGGAAAAAGCTTTATCAATCCTAAAAACAACGTATCTGGGGACAAATAAGAAAGTTAATAATTATCTCATCAAGGAAGGTTACACTCCTTTAAAAGGCGGCACTTTAGCATTTGATTTATTAAAAAGACCAGATATAAAATATTCGAATCTAATCGAGCTTATTCCTCAACTTAGGGGTTTTGACCTGAATGATACGGGTATCATGCAGCTTGAAATTATGGTTAAATATGAAGGATACATCGCCAAGCAAGAAAAAGAAGCTAAGTCATTTGCTAAATTTGATAGTCTTCTTCTTCCCGAGGACCTTGATTATTTGCACGTCGATGGGCTTGCGCTTGAAGCACGTCAAAAATTGCAAACAATTAGACCGCGCACAATCGGTCAAGCAAGTCGAGTGGGTGGAGTTAATCCAAGCGATATTTCCGTTCTGGTTTTGACATTAAAACGTCGAGGATTAATATGACATTAGAAACATTCAAAGAGTATTGTAAGATTAATCTTAAAATTGATTTAAACAGCAAACAAATCAAGCATTTCGAATTTTATCTTTCGATGTTAAAAGAATGGAATGCGATGTTCAATTTGACGGCCATCACTGATGAAGAGCAGATTATTGAAAAGCACTTTCTCGATAGTTTAATTATATTAAAATACATCTCTTTAAAAGATAAATCATTGATTGATATCGGTTCTGGTGCCGGTTTTCCAGGCGTTGTTTTAGCCATCATGAATCCCGCAACGAAAATCGTTTTGCTTGAACCTAACAATAAAAAAGCGCGTTTCTTACAAGTGGTGAAAGAAAAGTTATCATTAGGCAATGTTTCAGTTATTGTTGGCCGCGCAGAAGCGCAGAAAATTTATCGCGAGAAGTTTGATTTTGCAACCGCAAGAGCAGTTAAACAGTTGAATATTCTATTAGAATTAGCTATCCCCCTTCTTAAGGTCAAAGGTACGTTTGTGGCGATGAAATCGCAAAGCGTCAACGAAGAAATCAATAATGCTAAAAAAGCATTTCGAACATTAAACTCTAAGATAGTTTCACGGCAAGAAGATGTTTTGCCGACGGATAAAGATATAAGAATTAATCTATTTATCGTTAAAAACGATAGTACCCCCCTTCGCTACCCAAGAGTTTATGGTCAAATTAGTGCAAAACCGCTTTAATTGTTTATGCTTATTACCATTTAAGGTAAACTTATAAATCATGACAAAGATTATCGGTATCGCAAATCAAAAAGGTGGCGTCGGCAAAACGACGACAGCAATTAATCTATCAAGCGCCTTGGCTCACTTTAAGAGGCGCATTTTATTAATTGATCTTGATCCACAAAGTGATGCGACACGTGGTCTTGGTTTAGATCCAACTTTGCTTACTCGTAGCATTTATGATGTTTTAGCTAACGGCTATGACATCAACAAAACGATCAAACGAACCGCCTTAAAATATTTGGATCTTTTGCCAAGCAGTCTAAAACTTGCCTCACTCGATTCTTTCTTAACTGACAAAGTTGACGATAAAACCTTGATACTTCGGGAAGCTTTAAAAATTCTAAGGAAAGAATATGACTATATCGTAATTGATTGTCCCCCATCACTTGGTATTTTAAACCAGAACTCAATGGTTGCTTCTGATGGAATATTGATTCCGGTGCAATGCGAGTATTTTGCTCTTGAAGCGGTCGCGACAACTTTAGCGGCGGTTTCAAAGATTCAAAGATCATCGAATCCCAAACTAGGAATCGAAGGATTTTTATTAACTATGTATGATTCAAGAACGAGACTTGGAACCGAAATAACAACGCAAATTAGAGGTTTATTTAAAGAAAACACCTTTTTATCTGCTATTCCCCGCAATATTTCCATACCCGAATCATCTTCAAAAGGTTTACCCGTTACCCTCTACCGCCCGAGTTCTGCTGGAAGTCTTGCTTACTTTTCTCTGGCTCGCGAAGTAATGGATAAGGAATATTTACGTTAACTGATATTTACAATCTATGCATTGTGCACAATAATTGACTTATGGTAAAGTATTACTTTTTCAATTCCCAAAAAGATATAAATGTCGATCGTTTTCAGGTTGCTTTAAATAGTGCTTA